>NZ_JAALDU010000259.1 GCF_014145015.1 Dietzia sp. E1
GTGCCGGTGTGGCCCGCGGGGCTGGTGGGCACGCTGACACACACCGACGGTCTGCGCGCGGCCGCTCTGGCCCGGGCCGGGCGGGTGCGGTCGGTGGGACTGGACGTCGAGCGGCACGAACCGCTCGCCGACGGCGTGCTCGAGGCGGTGTCGCTGCCCGAGGAGGCGGCGTGGGTGCGCGCCGCGCGCACGGAGATGCCGTCGGTGGCATGGGACGCGCTGCTGTTCACCGCGAAGGAGGCCACGTACAAGGCGTGGTTCCCGCTCACCCACCGGTGGTTGGGGTTCGCCGACGCGCACATCACCCTGGTACCCGACGGGGATGACGACGAGGTGGTCCGCGGCACGCTCGTCTCGCGGATCCTCGTCGACGCGCAGACGGTGGACGGCGGCCCGGACGCGACCGAGTTCCGCGGCCGCTGGGCCGTCCGGGGCGACCACGTGGCCTCGGCGATCATGCTGCGGCCCGCCGGTGTCGATAGCGTGGGGCCGTGACGCCGCGTAGACCCGATCCCCGTCCCGCCCCCGAGCCCGGCCTGGTGGTCGTCGACAAGCCCGGGGGGATGAGCAGTCACGACGTGGTGGCGCGGCTGCGCCGGTTCTTCGGCACCCGCAAGGTCGGACACGCCGGCACGCTCGACCCCATGGCCACGGGTGTGCTCGTCGTGGGCATAGAGCGCGCCACCAAGATGCTGGGCTTGCTCGCGCTGGAGACCAAGTCCTACGAGGCGACCATCCGCCTCGGCGAGACCACGACCACCGACGACGCCCAGGGGGAGACCACCGCGACCGTGGACGCCTCCGCGGTGACCGACACCGCGATCGACGCGGCCGTGGCCGACCTGACGGGGGAGATCGACCAGGTGCCGTCGGCGGTCAGCGCGATCAAGGTCGACGGGAGGCGGGCCTACGACAGGGTGCGGGCGGGGGAGGAGGTCGAGCTCCGGTCGCGGCGGGTCACGGTCACCCGGTTCGACGTGCTCGAGCGGGTCCGCGCCGGGGCGGTGATCGACCTCGTCGTCGTCGTCGACTGCTCCACGGGGACCTACATCCGCGCGCTCGCCCGTGACCTCGGCGCCGCGCTCGGCGTCGGGGGCCACCTCACGGCGCTGCGCCGGACCCGGGTCGGACCGTTCGGCCTCGATGTCGCCCGCACGCTCGACGAGCTGGAGGCCGCGCCGACCCTGTCCCTCGACCTCGACGCGGCCGCCCTGGCCGCGTTCCC
>NZ_JAALDU010000260.1 GCF_014145015.1 Dietzia sp. E1
CACGGCCACGTCACCCGCCGACCTCGCGGCCCTCGCCTCGCTCGGCGCTGTCACCGCCCTCGGCATCCGCGACCGCCGGCCGGACCTCTACGAGATGGCCACAGCCGCGCGGCGGGCCGCCGAGCCCGCCCCGGCGCGAGCCCGCAGGACGAGGAGCCCACCCCGTGATCGAGACCCTCCGCGTCGTGATCGCGACGCTGCTCGACGTGATCGCCTGGCCCATCCTCCTCTACTTCCTGCTCATCAACTCCTCTTACCTGGTGCTCGTGATCGCCGCGGCCGTCGACTTCCGCGGAACGCGACGTCGTCGTCGTCACTCCGGTCGTGTCGAACGGCTCGGCAGCCACACGGCGCCGGGGGTCTCGGTCGTCGTCCCCGCCTACAACGAGGAGGCCGGCGTCGTCGAGGCCGCCAGGTCCCTGCTCGGCCTCCGGTACCACCGCCACGAGGTCATCGTCGTCAACGACGGGTCGTCCGACAACACCCTCCGCGTCCTCATCGAGGCGTTCGACCTGGTCCGCGCCGACCGCGAGGTGCCCTTCGAGATCCCCACCCGGCAGACCCCCCGCGGCATCTACGTCCCCCGCGACGGCTACACCCGCCTCACGGTCATCGACAAAGCCAACTCCGGCCGCTCCGACTCGATCAACGTCGGCATCAACGCCTCCGTCGAGGACCTCATCATCTGCGTCGACGGTGACTCCCTGCTCGACCCCGACGCCCTGCTCGTCGTCACCGAACCCTTCGCCGACGACCCGCTCCGCACGGCCGCTACCGGCGGCGTCGTCCGGGTCGTCAACGGGTGCACCATCCGCTCCGGACAGATCATCGACGTCCGGATGTCCCGCAACATCCTCGCCCAGATCCAGGCGCTCGAGTACCTGCGCTCGTTTTTCCTCGGCCGCTCCGGATGGTCCAAGCTCCGCGCCCTCATCCTCATCTCCGGGGCTTTCGGCTGCTTCCGCCGTGATCTGCTGGTGGAGGTCGGCGGCCTCGACCCCGATTCCATCGGAGAGGACTTCGAACTGGTCATGCGCATCCACCGCCTGTTGCGGGAACGCGACCAGGAGTACAGCGTCACCTTCGTGCCCGAGCCTGTGTGCTGGACCGAGGTGCCGGAAACGCTGCCGGTCCTTCGTAAGCAGCGCGCCCGCTGGCACCGGGGACTGTGGGAGACCCTCGTCAAACACCGCGTCATGTTCGGCAACCCCCGCTACGGGCGGGCCGGGGTCCTGGCCGTGCCCTACTACTGGGCCTTCGAACTGTTCGCCCCACTCATCGAGGCCGTCGGCCTGGTCCTCATGGTCCTCGGATTCGCGCTCGACCTGGTCAACCCCACCACGTTCTGGCTGTTCCTGGCGGTCGCCTACGGGTACGCGATCGTCGTGGCGTTGGCGGCCGCCGCCGTCGACGAGGTGTACTTCTCGCGCTACTACCGTTTCGGGAGTCTGCTCTCGCTCATCAGCTCGGCCGCCCTCGAGAACATCGGCTACCGCCAGCTCCACGTGGTGTGGCGACTGCACGGCTGGTGGCAGGCGCTCCGCGGGACCGAGCAGCACTGGGGCGTCATGACGCGCCGCGGCTTCACCACCGAGGAGGTGTCATGACCCAGCGCGAGGCGCTGGCCCCCGGGGTCTCCAGGATCCTGCGCGCCAGGAGCCGCCAGATGCTGATGCTCGTGGTGGTGGTGGCACTGCTGGGGCCGCTGATGCTGTTCCTCCAGTATCAACTCGCGCAGCGCACCAGCACCGTCTACACACCGGTCGTCGACACCACGAGCCGCCTGGTGATCAACATGCGGTGGGCCCAGTCCGATCTGCGGATGGACCGTGTCTACGCCGTGCCGGGGGCGGAGGACCGGCTGCGGGCGCTCAAGGACGAGTCCGGGCGGGCGCTCGCCGAGTTGGACCGGCTGGTCGGCGACGACACCGAGTTCGCACCCGCCCTGGCCAGGCTGACCGCCTCCTCCGCGAGCTGGTGGTCGTACGCCGACTCGATCGTGGGGATGGAGGAGGGGTACTCGGCCGCCGACGATCCGACCGCCCGCGCGCGATTCGTCAGCGCGCTGGCCGACTTCTCCGAGATGATCGCGTCCGCGGACTCTCTCCACACCCTCGCCAGCGACAAGCGCGTCGAGGTGCGCGTGCTGCGGACCCGGGTGCTGGTCGGCGGGTCGGCGGCGGCCTTCGCGATGACCCTCGTCGCCGCCCTCGCCATCGTCCGGGGAACCCGCCGGACCGCGGAGGAGATCGTCGACCCCATCGAGGAACTGGCCGCCGTGGCCCGGATCGACACGGTGGGCGGCCGGGGCACCCGGGCGCGCACCGACGACGGGCCGGCCGAGGTGCGCGCCCTGGCGGAGGCCTTCAACACCCTGCTCGACACGCGGGACGACTACGAGGCGGGACGCGAGGAGCAGCTCCGCAGGCTCGAGGAGCTGGACCGGCAGAAGGACGCCTTCGTCTCCACGGTCAGTCACGAGCTGCGCACTCCCCTGGCGTCGATCGTGGGCTACACGGAGATGCTCTGTGACGGCGACGGCGGGGAGCTCACGAGCGCGCAACACCGCCTGGTCGGGGTGGTCCAGCGCAACGCCGACCGCCTGCGCGGCCTCATCGAGGACCTGCTCATCCTCAGCCGCATCGAGGCACAGAACCTCGACATCGCCCACGAGCGGCTGAGCCTCGGCGAGGTGGTGGGGAACGTGACCGAGTCGCTGCAGCCCGCGGCCGACCGCGCGGGCCTGAGGTTCGTCGAGCAGGTCGAACCGGCGGAGGTCATCGGCGACGCCCTCCAGCTGGAGCGGGCCGTGACCAACCTCGTCAGCAACGCGATCAAGTTCACGCCCGAGGGCGGATCGGTCACCGTCGGCCTGACCGTCGACGAGCACGTCGCCACGGTCACGGTCGCCGACACGGGGATCGGCATCCCCGAGGCGGAACAGGAACACCTCGGCACCCGGTTCTTCCGGTCGAGCACCGCCCAGCACCGTTCGATCCCCGGCACCGGCCTGGGGGTGAGCATCGTGCAGGCGATCGCGGAGGCGCACGGCGGCGACCTCGACTTCGACTCGGTGGAGGACGAGGGCACCACGTTCCGGCTCACGGTCCCCCTGTGGAGCGCCGGCGCCGGGTCGGCCGCGCCCTGAGCCGGGCTACAACCCCAGACGCGTCCGCGCCCGCATCGCGCCGAGGTACGCCGAGGCGAGCCGCTTTTTGCCCCGGGTGAACGGCGGCACCATGAGCTGCGAGACGTCGGCGTCGAACGAGTGCAGCGCCACCGCCCGCTCGTGCGTGAACGTGCGGAACCCGTAGTGGCCGTGGTAGCCGCCCATGCCCGAGTTGCCGACGCCGCCGAAGGGGATGGCGGAGGAGGCCATCCCGATCCCGAAGTCGTTGCCGTAGATACTGCCGGAGCGGGTCCGGTCGGCGACCACCTCGAAGCGCTCGTTCTTCTCCCCGTACCAGTACAACACCAGCGGGCTGGGTCGGTCGGTGACGTACCGGATGGCGTCGTCGAGCGTGTCGTAGCCGAAGACGGTGAGGACCGGGCCGAACACCTCGTCGGAGTCGATCTCCATGTCCGGGGTGACGCCGGTGAGCAGGGTCGGCGCGATCTTGCGGGTCAGCGGGTCGGGGAGTCGCTCGGCCGCCGGCGCGGCATCGCGGCGGCGCGCGCCCTTGGCGACGGCGTCGTCGACGAGCCCGACGATCCGCTCGTAGTTCGAGTCGTTGACGATGGCGGTGTACTCGGGGTTGCCGACGATGGCCGGCAGGCTGGTGCGCCACTGGTCGAGGACCGTGTCGCAGAACGTGTCGAGCCTGTCGCGCGGGACGAACACGTAGTCGGGGCACATGCACACCTGACCGCCGTTGACCAGGCGGGCCGAGGCGATGCTGCGGGCGGCGCGGTCGATGTCGGCGCTCGTGTCGACGAGCACCGGGTTCTTACCGCCGAGTTCGAGTGTCACCGGGGTGAGGTTCCGCGCGGCGTCGGCGGCCACCGACTTGCCCACCGCCGGCGATCCGGTGAAGAACAGGTGGTCGAAGGCCAGGGCGGAGAAGTCCGAGCCGCGGCCGTGCTCCGGGCCGGCGACTGCGAGCTCGTCCACGGCGAAGTACTCGGGCGCGCGCCGGCACAGCACCTCGGTGGTGCGCGCGGTGACGGAGGACGGCCGCATCATCACCCGGTTGCCGGCGCCGAGGGCGGACCCGGCGGGGACGATCGTCAGGTACAGCGGGAAGTTCCAGGGCCCGATGATGCCGACGACGCCCTTGGGGTCGTGGCGCACCTGCTGCGTGAAGCCGACCGCCTCGAGCGCCCGCGAGACGCGGGTGGGCCTCATCCACTTGCGGACGTGGGCGCGCTGGTGGTCGAGGTCCGGGATGGAGGAGGCGATGTCGGTGAGGGTGGAGAACGTCTCCGGCCGGGAGCCGTAGTCCTCGCGCATCGCCTCCGTGAGCTCGGCGGCGTTGTCCAGGACGAGCTGCTTGAGCCGCTGGATCCTGTCGCGCCGGACCCCCGCGCCGGGCTGCGGGTCGGCGAGGAACGCCAGGCGCTGCCGCTCGAGGATCTGGGCGAGGGTGAGATCGCGGGCGGTGGGAGTGCTGGTCATCTGTCCAGCCTAGGGCCCGCCCCTGCCCAGACCTACTTCGCGTCCGCCCAGTACGGATCCTTGAGCGTGCGCTTCATCAGTTTCCCGTTGGCCTGGCGGGGCAGCTCGTCCACCACATCGATCGACCGCGGCATCTTGAACTTCGCCAGCCGACCGGACAGGTCCTCGAGGATGTGTGCCTTGAGCTCGTCGGACTCGGGGTAGCCCTCGGCCAGTTCGATGACGGCCTTGACCTCCTCACCCCAGTCCTTGTGCGGGATACCGAACACGGCGGCGTCGCGGACCGCCTCGTGGCGGGTCATCTCCGACTCGATCTCTGCCGGGTAGATGTTCACGCCGCCGGAGATGATCATGTCGTTCTTGCGGTCGCACAGGAACAGGTAGCCGTCTTCGTCCACGTAGCCGATGTCGCCCATGGTGAAGAGCTCGCCGACGTAGGTCTTCGCGGTCTTCTCGGCGTCCTGGTGGTACTCGAACTTCGACCCGTGCATCTGCAGGTACACATTGCCGATCTCGCCGGTGGGCAGCTCGTTGCCGTCGTCGTCGAGGATCTTCAGGGTGGTGGTATTCCACGGCCGCCCCACGCTGCCGGGCTTGCGCAGCCATTCCTCGCCGGTGATGGTGCACCCACCGCCCTCGGTCCCGGCGTAGTACTCGGTCAGGACCGGGCCCCACCAGTCGAGCATGGCCTGCTTGACGTGCTTGGGGCACGGCGCGGCGCCGTGGACGATCGTGCGCAGGCTGGACACGTCGTACTTCGCGCGCACATCCTCCGGCAGCTCCAGCAGCCGCGAGAACTGCGTCGGCACCATGTGCGACTGGGTGACGCCGTGGGCGTCGATGAGTCGCAGCATCTCCTCGGGCGTCCACTTGTCCATGAGCACCACGGCCTGGCCCAGATTGAGCGAGATGGTGACGAAGTTGAGCACGGCCGTGTGGTAGAGCGGCGAGCCACAGATGTGGACGTTGTCCGGCGCCTGGATGTCGAACCCGGCGAAGAAGTAGTAGTTGGGGACCGTTACCTGGTCGGGCGAGGCGCCGGTGAGCGGGCGGCGCACACCCTTGGGGCGTCCGGTGGTGCCGGAGGTGTAGAGCATCGGGGCGCCGAGGGTCCGGGACGACGGCAAGGGGTCCTCTCCCTGGGCGGGGGCGGTGAGCTCGGCCAGCGGACGGAACCCGGGGACGTCGCCGATCGCGTAGCAGCGGGCGGGGTCGAGCCCGGACTCCGCGGCGGCGGCGGTGGCGACGTCGCCGAACCGGGTGTCCGCGATGAACACGGTCGATCCCGAGTTCTCGAGGATGTACGCCACCTCGGGGCCGGTGAGGTGCCAGTTCGCCGGGGCCACGTACAGCCCGATCTCCATGGCCGCGTAGTACACCTGCAGGAACTCGATGCTGTTGGGGGCGAGCAGGACGATGCAGTCCCCGGTCTCCAGACCCAGGTCACGCAGCCCGCGCGCGTAGCCGTGGGCGGTGTCGGCGAGTTCCCCGTAGGTCACCGTGCGGCCGGACGCCTCGATCACCGCGGTGCGGCCCGGCTCGGCCTCGGCGATCCGGTAGACGCTGGTCACGTTCTCGCCGGTCCGCGGGTCGAGGACTCCGGCGTCGGACGGAACGGTGGGTGTGGGTGCGCTCATGCGGGCCATGGTAGAACGCGTTCTACGTATCCGACAGGGGTTTCCCGGCGCCGGTCACGCCCCCTCGGCGCCCCGGCCTAGTCGATGAGCTGCGCGATCTGCTCGACCTGCTCGACCGTGCGCGCGGTGACGACGAGCATCGTGATGCCGGCGGCCTCCCACTCCGCGACCTGCGACCGCACGGAGGCGAGGTCGCCGATGATCGCGGTGGCCTCGATCATCTCGTCGGGCACCGCGGCGGCGGCCTCGTCCTTGCGCCCGGAGCGGAACAGCTCGGTGATGCGGTCCACCTCGGCGTCGAAGCCCATGCGCCGCAGGGCCTCGGCGTGGAAGTTCTTGTCCTCGGCGCCCATCCCGCCGGCGTACAGCGCGGTGGTCGGCTTGTACGCGTCGAGGACGCCGCGCCGGTCGTCGGTGATGTGCAGCTGGCAGAGGAAGGCCACCTCGAAGTCCTCGCGGGTGCGGCGGGCGCCGGGCCGGGCGAAGCCCTCGTCGAGCCACGAGTTGAACTCGGACGCCGTCCGCGGGGACGCGAGGAAGCCCAGCCACCCGTCGGCGATCTCGGCGGCCAGCGCCACGTTCTTCGGGCCCTCGGCGCCCAGCCAGATGGGCACGTCCTCGCGCAGCGGGTGGACGATGGACTTGAGCGGCTTGCCGAACCCGGAGGCGTCGTCGCCCCGGTACGGCAGCGCGTAGGCGGGGCCGTCGGAGGTCACGGGCGCCTCGCGGGCCAGGACCTTGCGGATGATGTCGACGTACTCGCGGGTCCGGGCGAGCGGCCTGGCGAACGGCTGCCCGTACCAGCCCTCGACGACCTGCGGGCCGGAGACTCCCAGACCGAGCGCGAAGCGTCCGCCGGAGAGGTGGTCGAGGGTCATGGTGCTCATGGCGGTGGCCGTGGGCGTGCGGGCGGACAGCTGCACCACGGCGGTGGAGAGTCGGATGCGCTCGGTGAGCGACCCGTACCAGGCCAGCGGGGTGAACGCGTCCGATCCCCAGGCCTCCGCGGTGAAGACGGTGTCGAAGCCGGCCCTGTCCGCGGCCACCACGAGGTCGGCGTGATTGGCGGGCGGCTGCGCGCCCCAGTATCCGAGCTGCAAGGCGAATTTCATGGGCATCAGTGTGGCCCACGTCGCCGCGCCGCGGGTGCGCGCACGGGGAAAACGGGCGCGGGGAAACCCACACAGCGACCGGTGGAACGTGTTCTACTTGGCTCGTGACATCCAGAGAGATCGTTGTCGATATCACCCCGCCCTCGGAGCCCGTGCTCTCGGCCGGCCTCGCCCCGTCGTTCGACTACACCCGGTCCACCGGGCCGGTGCTGGGAGCGTTCTTCACGGGCCTGCGCGAGCGACGCCTCGTCGGTAACCGCGATTCCCGCGGGACCGTGCACGTGCCGCCGGTCGAGTACGACCCCCACACGCGGGCCGCCCTCACGGAGACGGTCGAGGTCGGCTCGGGTGACGGGATCGAAGGCCTCGTCGTCGCATGGTCCTGGGTCCCGTCCCCCACCGACGTCAACCCGCTCGACTCCCCGTTCGCCTGGGCGCTCGTGCGGTTCGACGGCGCGGACACCGCCATGCTCCTCCCCCTGGCCGCCGACGGCCCCGACGCGGTGAGCACCGGGATGCGCGTGCGCCTGCGGTGGTCCGCCGAGCGGACCGGGACCGTCCACGACATCGCGTGCGTGGTCCCGACCGACGCCGCGGGTGACACGGCCGGGACCGGTGACGACGACGAGGCCCCGCGGTCGCACGACGAGCCGGTCACCGGCGTGGTGACCCCGATCGGCCTGTCGGTCACCCACACGGCCGGACCCGCGGAGAGCGAGTTCCTCCGGGCGATCGTGCAGGGCCGGATGCTCGGGCGGCGCCGCTCCAACGGCCCCGAGGTCTACGTCCCGCCCCGCGACTACTGCCCGTCGGACGGCGTGGCGATGGGCGAGTACGTCGAGGTCTCCGACGTCGGCACCGTCACCACCTTCGGCATCGTCAACGTCCCGTTCGCGGGGCAGCAGATCAAGCCCCCGTACGTCACCGCGTACATCCTGCTCGACGGCTCGGACGTGCCCATCCAGCACCTCGTGCTGGGCTGCGAGGCCTCCGAGGTCCGTATGGGGATGCGCGTGCGCGCGGTCTGGAACCCGGAGGAGGAGCGACCGGCCTCGATGAAGGCGATCGCCCACTTCGAGCCGACCGGCGATCCCGACGCCGATCCCGCCACGTACTCCAAGCACCTGTAGAGGACACCACCCGTGACCCCCACCGCACCCCGGGACGTGGCCGTCGTCGGTTTCGCCCACGCCCGCCACACCGAGTCCACCTTCGGCACCACCAACGGCGTCGAGATGCTCGCGCCGGTCTTCGCCGAGTGCTACCGGCAGACCGGCCTCGACCGCACCGACATCGACTTCTGGTGCTCGGGCTCGTCGGACTACCTGGCCGGACGCGCCTTCTCCTTCATCTCCGCGGTCGACTCGATCGGGGCGTTCCCGCCGATCGCCGAGTCGCACGTCGAGATGGACGCCGCCTGGGCGTTCTTCGAGGCCTACCTCAAGATCGCCACCGGCCAGGCCGACACGGCCCTGGTCTACGGCTTCGGCAAGGCCTCGGCCAGCGCCGACCTCGACACCGCGCTGGCGCTGCAGCTCGACCCGTACACGGTCGCCCCGCTGTGGCCGGGCCGCCACCACGTCGCGGGTCTGCAGGCCCGCGCCGGCATCGACGCGGGCTGCTGGTCGGAGTCCGACATGGCCGCCGTCGCCGCCCGCGCGACCGGCCGTGAGGTCTCCGACCTGCTCGCCGAGCCGTACGTCGCCGACCCGCTGCGCCGCCACGACTGCCCACCGGTGACCGACGGTGCCGGCGCGATCATCCTCGCCTCCGGCGACCGGGCCCGCGAGCTGGTCGACACCCCGGCCTACGTCGCCGGCATCGAGCACATCGCCGACTCCGCCGAGTTCGGCGCCCGCGACCTCACGGACTCCCCGTCCGCGAGGGCCGCCGCCGTGCGCGCCACCGGCGCCTCCGGCGACCGGCCCGACCTGGGCGGCGTCACCGTCGCCGAGCTGCACACCCAGTACACACACCAGGAGCTCCTCCTGCGCGCGGCGCTGGGCATCTCCGACGACGTGGCCGTCACCCCGTCCGGCGGGTCGCTCGTCGCCGACCCGCTGTTCTCCGCCGGTCTCGAGCGCATCGGCTACGCCGCCCACAGCGTCTGGGAGGGCCGCGCCGAGCGCGCCCTCGCCCACGCGACCAGTGGTCACCTGCTGCAGCAGAACCTCATCTGCCTCCTGGAAGGACGCACCGCATGAGCGCCCCCGCCTCCGGAACCAGCTTCGACACCCACGGCTCCGGCCTGCCCGCCGCCGTCCTCGGCACCGGCCAGACCCACCACGTCGCCCGCCGCACCGACGTCTCCATGGCCGGTCTGTGCCGCGAGGCCATCGACGCCGCCATGGCCGACGCCGGGGTCGGCTGGGACGACATCGACGCGGTGATCGTCGGCAAGGCCCCCGACCTCTTCGAGGGCGTCATGATGCCCGAGCTCATGATGGCCGACGCCCTCGGCGCGGTCGGCAAGCCGCTCCTGCGCGTGCACACCGCCGGCTCCGTGGGCGGCTCCACGGCCGTCGTGGCCGCCTCGCACGTGCAGTCCGGCCGCTACCGCCGCGTCCTGGCCGTGGCGTGGGAGAAGCAGTCCGAATCCAACGCCATGTGGGCACTGAGTCTGCCCGTGCCGTTCACCGCGCCCGTCGGCGCCGGCGCCGGCGGCTACTTCGCCCCGCACGTACGCTCCTACATCCGGACAACGGGCGCCCCCGAGCACGTCGGCGCGATGGTGGCGGTCAAGGACCGGCTCAACGGATCGATCAACCCGTACGCTCACCTCAAGCAGCCCGACATCACGGTCGACAAGGTGCTCGCCGGGCAGATGCTGTGGGACCCGATCCGCTACGACGAGACCTGCCCGTCCTCCGACGGCGCGTGCGCGATCGTGATCGGCGACGCCGAGGCCGCCGAGGCCGTGGAGGCCTCCGGCCGGCAGGTCGCCTGGGTCCACGCCACCGCCCTGCGCACCGAGCCGGGCACCTTCTCCGGCCGCAACTACAAGAACCCGCAGGCCGGCCGCGACGCCGCCGCCGCGCTGTGGGCCGAGGCCGGGATCACCAACCCGGCCGAGGAGATCGACGCCGCCGAGATCTACGTCCCGTTCTCGTGGTTCGAGCCCATGTGGCTGGAGAACCTGGGCTTCTGCGCCGAGGGCGAGGGCTGGAAGATGGTCGAGTCCGGGGCCACCGCCCGCGACGGCTCGCTGCCCGTCAACCCGTCCGGCGGCGTGCTGTGCTCCAACCCCATCGGCGCCTCCGGCATGCTGCGCTTCGCCGAGGCCGCCCGCCAGGTGATGAACCGCGCCGACGACCACCAGATCCCCGGCGCCCGCAAGGCCCTCGGCCACGCGTACGGCGGCGGATCGCAGTACTTCTCCATGTGGGTCGTGGGAACGGAGCGCAAGGCGTGACCAACCCCTACCTGGATGAGACGGGTCAGTACCGGCCCCTGCAGATGAGTGACGCCGCGCTGGCGAGTCCCGCATACGCCGCCGCGCGCCGCTCGTGGGCCGCGACCAACGCCGGCGACCGTGACGCCTGGATCGCCGGATGGTCCCCCGAGGGCACCATCGAGGATCCCGTGGGTCCCTCGATGTTCGACGCCGAGGGCATCGGCCACACCGGCACCGAGCGGCTCCTGGAGTTCTGGGAGAAGGCCGTGGCCACCCCGGACCACATCGAGTTCCGCTTCGACCGCGGGATAGCCGCCGGAGACGAGCTGCTCTGCATCGGTACGATGCGGACCCATATGGGAGACAACATCATGGAGATCGACATCGCGGTGGACTACCGCGTCGACTCCGACGGTCGCCTGATCTCCCTCCGCGCGTTCTGGGAACAGGACGTCGCCATGGTCTCGGGACTGCGGCCACTCACTGATGACGACAGAGCGGCCATCGCCGGTGCCGCCAAGAAGGGCGAATGACATGAGCCGTGTAGCCGACGTGGAGTTCTCCGTTCCCGTCTCCTTCTCCCCCGTCGATCAGTACATCGACATCGCGCGTGGCGCCGAGGCCGCCGGCTTCGACCGGATCGTGCTGCCCGATTCGCTGTTCCATCCCCGCCGCCAGGACGAGGACTACCCGTACACGCCCGACGGCTCGCGCATGTGGGACGAGAACACCGAGTGGGTCGAACCGCTCATCGCCTCCGCCGCCATGGGCGGGGCCACCTCGACCATCCGGTTCTGCCCGCAGGTGCTCAAGGTCGGCCCGCGCAATCCGCTGCTGCTCACGCGGCAGGTGGCCTCCGTCGCGCTGATGACCGGGAACCGCCTGGACCTGGGCGTCGGCATCGGCTGGGACCCCAACGAGTTCGAGTGGTGCGGCGCGCCGTTCAAGGGCCGCGGCAAGCGTGTCGACGAGTCGCTGGCGATCATGCGCGAGGGCCTGCGCGGCGAGTGGATGGAGTTCCACGGGAAGCACTTCGACTTCGACGAGCTCATCTTCACGCCGGCCCCGTCCGAGCAGGTGCCGTTCTACGTCGGTGGGCACACGGAGATCGCGCTCAAGCGGGCGGCGCGCGTGGGCCAGGGCTGGACCAGCGCCATGATGAAATTCGACGAGATCGTGGCCACGGTGACGCGGCTGGGCGAACTCCTCGAGGCCGACGGGCGCTCGCTCGCCGACCGCGGCGACGGCAAGCCCTTCGCCATCCAGGTGGTCTGCCTGGACCGCTTCGGCTCGAAGGGCTTCGCCGAGCTGGCGGAGGCCGGGGTCACCGACATCATCGTGCTGCCGTGGATGATCGAGGGCCTCGGCTACGACGCCACGGCCGAGCAGAAGATCGAGTCGCTCCACCGCTTCGGCGAGAAGTACGGCCTCACCGGCTGACACCCGGCCCCCGGCCCCCCGGCCCCCGGCGCCGCTCAGCCCGGCACGTGCGCGGCGATGTCCTCCAGGCACGCCAGGAGTTCACGGTGCGTGTCGTCGGTCGCCTCGAGGTGCATGAGGTGGCCCGCGGGCGAGCTGATCGCACGCACCATGCGCACGTCGTCGTGGTACCGCCCGAGCTTGGACAGCGGGTCCCGCCCGTGGAAGCCCTCGAGGTCGGGGTCGTGCTCGGAGTAGAGGAAGTAATACGGCACGGGATTGGTCTGCCGCTCGAACTCCTTGCGCGCGTGCCAGCTCACGTCCATCGCGCGGTACCACTGCAGCGGGCCGGCGAACCCGGTGCGCGTGTACTCCGCCTCGTAGATGTCCATCTCCTCGACTGACAGCCACGGCCACGGCAGAGGCGGCGCCTCGGGGAGCGCCTCGAGGTACGTCGAGCCCGGCGGGTGCTGCCACACGTCGAGGTAGTGGTAGTCGGCTGACAGGGCCCAGAAGACCCGGGTGAGGAACTCCCGCTCGTGGCCCGCGAGGTCGGCCTCGGCGACGCCGGGTTGCGCGAAGTAGTGCAGGTGCAAGAAGTGCTTGGCGGCCATCAACGCCGAGCCCTTGAGGGGCGGCACCGATCCGGCGGTGCTCATGAACGGGTTCTCCATGCCGATCACCGCGCGGACCCGGCCGGGCTTGAGGTGGCAGGTGTCGTAGGCGACCCCGGCGCCGAAGTCGAAGCCGACCAGCACCACCCGGTCGGCGCCCTCGGCGTCGCAGACGGCCGCGACGTCGTCGACGACCTCCCTCGGCGCGTACGCCTCCACGTCCGCGGGGGCGTCGGATGCGCCCATCCCCCGCAGGTCGGGGGCGATCACCCGCCATCCCGCGGCGGCCAGGACGGGGATGAGGCGGTGCCAGGTGAACCAGAAGTGCGGGAACCCGTGCAGCAGCACCACGGTCCCGGGTCCGTCGCCGGCGGGTGCGCCCGCGGGCGCGGGCTCGGCGACCACGTAGTGCAGTCGGACGCCGTCGCGGTCGAGGTGGCGATGGTCGAGCATGGGTTCACCTTGCCTGGTCGGGCGGGGGCGGTCTCGGATTTAGAGTGATCGGTCGCGGTCCCGCACGGTCCGACGCGGTGCGATCTGCGGCCGGCAACGAGGAGGGCATCCCCAGAAACACGTCAGCCCCGGCCCGGCCTTCGAGAACAGGCGGGACCGGGGCTGCTCGGCCACGGCCGGGTGGGTGGCCGCGGGTGCAGTGTCAGTTCAGTGCATGACCGGGCACTTGAAGTCGACCTTCCAGTCCTGGATGGCGTTGAGCCAGCCGGAGCGCAGGCGGGTCGAGTCGCCCATCGAGGTGATGTCGGGCATGTGATCGGCGATCGCGTTGAAGATCAGTTCGATCTGTAGCTTCGCGAGGTTCGCGCCGATGCAGTAGTGCGGGCCGTTGCCACCGAACGTCAGGTGCGGGTTGGGGTCCCGCTTGATGTTGAAGGTGAACGGGTCCTCGAAGACGTCCTCGTCGAAGTTCGCCGAGCCGTACATAATCGCCGCGCGGTCACCCTTCTTCATGGTGACACCGCCGATCTCGACGTCCTCGGTGGCGGTGCGCTGGAATGAACTGATCGGCGAGGCCCACCGCAGGATCTCGTCGTAGGTCGTCTCGGGACGCTCGGCCTTGAACAGTTCCCACTGGTCCGGGTTGTCCAGGAATGCGATCATGCCGTGGGTGGTGGCGTTGCGGGTGGTCTCGTTGCCGGCGACGGCCAGGAGCACCACGAACCAACCGAATTCGTCCGAGGTGAGCTTCTCGCCGTCGAGATCGGCCTGGATGAGCTTGGTGACCAGGTCGTCGCGGGGGTCGGTCTCCCGCTTGGTGGCCAGTTCCATGGCGTAGCTGAGCACCTGCGCGTTGGCCAGCTGCGAGGCCTCGGCCTTGCCGGGGACGTCGTAGCTGGTCATCTGGTTGGACCACTCGAAGATCTGGTGCCGGTCCTCCAGGGGGATGCCGATGAGCTCGGCGATCGCCTGCAGGGGCAGCTCGGAGGCGACCTCGATCACGAAGTCACCGGCGCCCTTCGCCGCGGCGTTCTGGACGATGGTCCGCGCCTTCTCGGCGAGGTGGTCGCGCAGCTTCTCGATGTTGCGCGGCGTGAAGCCCTTCGAGATGATCCGCCGGTACTTCTTGTGCTCCTCGCCGTCCTGGTTGATGAACAGCAGGCGGGTGAGCTCGACGATCTCGCGCTCGGTCCCGGGGGCGAACCGCGGGATCGCGGTGTTCTCCCAGGTCGAAAAGACCTCATTGGTCCGGCGGGAGATCTCCTTGACGTCCTCGTGCTTGGTGACGACCCAGTAGCCGTCGTCGTCGAACCCGTCGATCCCGGGCTCCTTCTTGCACCACCAGATCGGCTCCGTGCGGCGCAAGTGAGCCCACTCGGGATGCGGTAGGCGCTTCTCGTAGAGCTCCGGATCCGTGAAGTCGAACCCCTCGGGAATGGTGACTGGCTGCACTGGCACTCCTTGACCACGTCTGGTTGCGTCGCGCGCTCGTCCACAGCACCGGGGCTGATGTCCCTCCCCCGGCTGTAATCTAGAACACGTTACAGGCACCATACTGGAACGCGTTCGCTCGTGGGTCTCCGTTCTTTCGCGCCCCTCACGGACGCCGCGCGGGCTGGACGCGCCGCCGCAATGGCGTAAACTAGAACTCGTTCTAACCCTGCTTCAGAAGGAGCGCCCCCTCATGGGAAACCCCGTCATCGTCGAGGCCGTCCGGACCCCGATCGGCAAAGCTCGCGGCGCCCTGTCGGGCCTGCACCCCGCACACCTGCTGGGCGCCTCCCAGAAAGAGGTGATCCGCCGGGCCGGCATCGACGCCTCGCTGGTCGAGCAGGTCGTCGGTGGATGTGTGACGCAGGCCGGAGCCCAGGGCAACAACGTCACCCGCGGCGCGTGGTTGGCGTCCGGCCTGCCCTGGCAGACGGCATGCACGACCATCGACTGCCAGTGCTCGTCCGCCCAGCAGGCCAACCACTTCATCGCCAACCTCATCCATGCCGGTGCGATGGACGTCGGCATCGCCTGTGGCGTGGAGTCGATGAGCTGGTTGTCGCTGCGCGCTGCGGTGGGCAACGGCGAGAACGGCATGCCGCGGCCCGACGACTGGGAGATCGACCTGCCGGACCAGTTCACCGCCGCCGACCGCATCGCCAAGCGCCGCGGGCTGAGCCGGGCCGACCTCGAGGAGCTGGGCGTCCGGTCCCAGGCCAACGCGAAGCGCGCGTGGGAGGAGGGCCGTTTCGATCGTGAGACCTTCGCCGTCGACGCCCCCGAGCGCCTCAAGGACGGCACCTACACCGGCGAGACGGTGACCGTCACCCGCGACCAGGGACTGCGCGACACCACCGCCGAGGCCCTCGCCGGCCTCAAGCCCGTCATCGAGGGGGGAATGCACACGGCCGGCACCTCCAGCCAGATGTCCGACGGCTCGGCGGCGGTCCTGCTCATGGACGAGGACGTGGCGAAGGCGCACGGACTCAAGCCCCGCGCCCGGATCGTCCACCAGGCGCTCGTCGGCGGCGAGCCGGAGTACCACCTCGACGGGCCGGTCCAGGCCACGCAGCGCGTGCTCGACCGTTCCGGGATGTCGATCGCCGACTTCGATCTCTTCGAATGCAACGAGGCGTTCGCCTCCGTGCTCCTAAGCTGGGCGCAGGTGCACGGGCCCGACATGGACAAGGTCAACGTCAACGGCGGTGCGATCGCGATCGGCCACCCCGTCGGCAGCACCGGGTCGCGGCTCATCACCACTGCCCTGCACGAGCTCGAGCGCACGGACGGCGAACGCGCCCTCATCACGATGTGCGCGGGCGGCGCCCAGGCGTCGGCGAGCATCATCGAGAGGATCTGACATGAGCGACGTCATCGAGATGGCGGCGAGCCGGCGGCGGGAGATCTTCGCCGCGGTCTCGTCGGCCGACGGCCCCGAGGACGCGGTGGGGGCGGTCGCGAGCCTGTTGTCCGTGTCCGCCGACGAGGCGCGACAGGTACTCAAGGCCCCTCTCGAGGCGTTCACCGGTTCCGCGACCGGCGCGCCCTCGGGGGACGTGGGGCAGGGTTTCGCGCTCCGCCCGTTCACCGAGTCCGAGGACCACACCGCGCTCTATCACTCCCGCTCGTCGGACGAAACGTCCGCGACCGGCGGCGCCTGGGACCGCGAGAAGACAGAGCAGGAGCTCCGGGACGGCCTCGACCGCATCGAGGCCGAGTCCGCGATGTGGTTCGTCGCCGTCGACACCGCACGCGACGCGCTGGTCGGCCTCGTCTTCGGCGAGCAGATCGAGGACGGCGACGTGGACGTGGCGATCTGGATCCGCCCCGAGGAGCGCAAGAAGGGCTACGGGATGGCCTCCCTCAAGGAGAGCCGCCGCGAGCTCGCCGCGTTCTTCCCGGGCAAGCACGTGATCGTCCGCGCCCCCCTGCCCGGTAGCCGGTGAGCGGCACCGATCCGCGGCCCGAGACGGGCGTCGACGACCCACGGCGTGGTGCGCCGTGGGTCGTCGGCGTCATCAAGGTGATGTCGCGGGTCAACACGTGGGCGTACCGCGTTTCCGGCGGACGGCTCGGCGGATCGTGGCGGGTGGGCTCGGCGCTCCGGACCCCGGTACCCGTGTGCCTGCTCACGACCACGGGCCGCAAGTCCGGGGAGCCGCGGACCGTCCCACTACTCCACTTCCCCGACGGCGACCGGGTCCTCCTGGTCGCCTCGCAGGGCGGGCTGCCCAAGCACCCGCAGTGGTACCTCAACGTGCTCGCGGACCCGGCCGTCACCGTCCAGGTGGGACGCCGCCGTCGCTCGATGACGGCGAGGGAGGCCACCCCCGCCGAACGGGCCGAGCTCTGGCCGAAGCTCGTCGAGCGTTACGCGGACTTCGCCGACTACCAGGCCAACACGAGCCGGGTCATCCCGGTCATCATCTGCGAACCCACCCTCTGATCGTTCGTCCCCACCGGCGGCCGGGCCTCTCCTCGAGAGGCCCGG
>NZ_JAALDU010000261.1 GCF_014145015.1 Dietzia sp. E1
GCAGGGCCCGGGCGGTGCGGGCGCGCGCCTCGGCGATGCGGCGCCGCTCCTCGACCACGTCGGGGACGACGCGCTTGGCGGCGTCGGTGGGCGTGGCGGCACGCAGGTCGGCGACGAGGTCCGACAGCGGGGAGTCGGGCTCGTGTCCGATCGCCGAGACGACCGGCGTGCGGCACCGCGAGATCGCGCGGATCAACGCCTCGTCGGAGAAGGGGAGGAGGTCCTCGACCGAGCCGCCGCCGCGGGCGAGGATGATGACGTCGACGACGGGGTCCGCGTCCAGCTCGGCCAGCGCGTCGAGGATCTGGGGCACGGCCGACACGCCCTGCACGGCCGTGTTCCGCACGGCGAAACGCACGTCCGGCCAGCGGCCACGAGCTACCTCGACCACGTCGCGCTCGGCGGCGCTCGCCCGGCCCGTGATCAGACCGACGCACGTCGGCAGGAACGGCAGCGGTCGCTTGAGGCGGGGATCGAACAGGCCCTCCGCGGCCAGGGCCTGCTTGAGCCGCTCGATGCGCGCCAGCAGCTCGCCCACGCCGACCGGGCGGATCTCCGAGACCTGGAGCGAGAACGAGCCGCGGCCCGTGTAGAAGCGCGGCGTCCCGCGGACCACGACCCGGCTGCCCTCCGTGACCGGGACGGGTGACTCGGAGATGAGCCGGGGCGGGCACGTCAGCGTCAGCGAATTGTCGACGGACGGGTCACGCAACGTGAGGAAGGCCGTGCGGGTGCCCGGGCGCAGACTCAACTGGGTGATCTGACCCTCGACCCACACCGCGCCCAGGCGGTGGATCCACGCGGCGATCTGGTCCGAGACGACCCGGACCGGCCACGGTGACTCGGGGCTGCTCGGGGTGCCGGGGGAGGAGGCGCTCACGCGTCGCGGGGGGTGACGCGGCCCGTCGGCACGTCCGGATCGTCATCGTCGTCACCGCCGCCGCGGGGCGCCCGCGACGAACCGTACACCCGGTAGGACACGTCGAGGACCTCCTCGGTCTCGTCCTCGTCGAACGTCGCCCACTCCGGCTGATCCGACCGGGCGGGGAAGACCGAGGCGAGCACCCTGTCGCCCTTGACGGCCAGGTCGGTGAGGGTCTGCCCCGCGTGCAGGTACGACTGCACCAGGCCGCCGGCGACCCGCACGGGCACGCCGGGCAGCGTGGACACCGCCTCGATCGCGCGGCCGGGCAGGGCCACGACGCGCTCGGCCGCGGTGGCGGCCAGACCGATCGAGGCACGGGTCAGGAACAGTGGTCGGAGCATGCGGACCTCTCTGCCGGGGGGCGTGCGGGAGGCGTAATGGTCGAAATCCAGTATGAACCGTACCCTGGTGACATGACCGAGCAGACCGACATGATCGCCGAACCGGCAACCAAGCGGGTACTACTCGCGGAACCGCGCGGCTACTGTGCCGGCGTCGACCGAGCCGTCGAGACGGTCGAGAAAGCCCTGGAGAAGCACGGGGCGCCGCTGTACATGCGCAAGGAGATCGTCCACAACAAGTACGTGGTGGAGTCCTTCACCAAGCGTGGGGTGATCTTCGTCGACGAGACCGACGAGGTGCCCCAGGGTGCGAATCTCGTGTTCTCCGCCCACGGGGTCTCGCCCGCGGTCCGGGAGAGCGCCAAGCAGTTGGAGCTCACCACCTTCGACGCCACCTGCCCGCTCGTGACCAAGGTGCACACCGAGGTCAAGCGCTTCGCCCGTGAGGGCTACCAGATCCTGCTGGTCGGCCACGAGGGCCACGAGGAGGTCGAGGGCACCGCCGGCGAGGCGCCCGACGTGGTGACCCTGGTCGACGGGCCGGACGCCGTCGACTCCCTCGAGGTGCCGACGGATACGGAGAAGCTCATCTGGCTGTCCCAGACCACGTTGAGCGTGGACGAGACCATGGAGACGGTCCGCCGCCTCAAGGAGAAGTACCCCGCGCTCATCGACCCGCCGTCCGATGACATCTGCTACGCCACGCAGAACCGCCAGAGCGCGGTCAAGGCGATGGCGCCCCAGTGCGATCTGGTGATCGTGGTGGGTTCGCGGAATTCCTCGAACTCCGTGCGGTTGGTCGAGGTGGCCCTCCAGGCCGGCGCGGATGCCGCCCATCTGGTGGACTACGCCGACGAGATCGACCTGGCGTGGCTCGAGGGGGTCACCACCGTGGGGGTGACGTCCGGCGCGTCCGTTCCGGAGATCCTCGTCCGCGGGGTGCTCGAGCTCCTCGACGAGCACGGGTACAGCGATGTGTCGACCGTCAAGACCGCGCAGGAGACCATCACCTTCGCCCTGCCCCGCGAGCTGCGGATGCCGCAGAAGGCCTGACCCGACCGCCCGCTCCCCGCGGGCCGGAGGGCACTCACCGCCCCGGTACGCCCCCGCCTCAGCGGCGGGCGTGTGCCGGGGCGGTGCGCTGGATGTAGGGAGCAGCCGGCCGCGCGGGCCGCGGCTCCAACACGAACGCCCGGATCAGGGCTATCGCGATGACGACGACGGTCGTGGCGACCATCAGAGGGAACCGGGTCGCCAACGGCAGGGCGACCGAGACGATCTGCGTCCGCGAGAACACGTCCGCGCCCGAGCCCGCCCCGGAGATGACGTAGACCAGCGGCACCAGCAGCGTCATGATGATCGGCGGCTGGACCCCGGCGACGAACAGCGAGCGCCGCGAGATCGCGAGCACCGACACCACGCACCCGAGGACGAACGCGACGGTGAACCCGGCGCCGAGTTCGCCCGAGACCGAGTCGATGGCCACGCCGGTCAGCGTGATGGCCACCGCCAGCAGGACCGCGGTCCAGGCGGGCAGGCCACGCATCGAGGAGACCACGGACCTCTCGTCCGCGGGCACCCGGCCGCTCCTGCGTCTACTCACGGGAGATGACTCTAACCGCCCAGCCGACGGGCGAGGAAACGACCGAAACGACGCAGCGGATTGGGCTTGGCCGCCTCCTCCTCCTGCGGGGAGGGTCGCGCGCCGTCGACCGCCTTGGGGTCGGTGATGCCTGGTTCGGGGGGGAGCTGATCCGATAACGGCGGAGCGGCGAGGCCGGCGTCACCGCCCACCTCGTCGTCGTCACCCGTCACGGCGACCCCCGCACCACCCGGTGCCGACGCGGCGGAGGCCGCCGTGCGCGCTCCGGACGTGCCCGAGCCCGGCGGGGCGATGTCCGGTCGTTCGTCGATCATCCCGGCCATGATGGCGTTGCTGCTCTTGCGGAGCGGAGCGAACCGCGAGCTGGACATCTCCCCGAGCCAGGCCGTCAGGCGGCCCTCGTCGGTGGCAGAGGCCAGATCGGAGGCGGTGACGTCTCCGGTGCGCAGATCGATCTGCTCGTTGATGTACCGGATGACCACCGCGGCCACGGCGAGGATCGGCACCGCGAGGAACGCGCCGATGATGCCGAAGAGCGTGCTGCCCGCGGCCACACCCAGGAGGATGACCCCCGGGTGCAGGTTCATGGCGCGCGACTGCAGGATCGGCTGGAGGACGTTGCCCTCGAGTTGCTGCACGGCGATGATGACCACCAGGACGATGATCGCGGTGGTGAACCCGTTGGCCACGAGCGCGATGAGCACGGCGAGCGCTCCGGCGGTGAACGCACCGACGATGGGGATGAAGCCCGCGATGAACGTGATGACCGCCAACGCCCACGCCAGCGGCACGCCCAGGATCACGAGCGCGAGGCCGATGAGCACGGCGTCGACGAACGAGACGATCGCCTGGGCGCGGATGTAGCCGCCCAGTGTGTTCCACGCCCGGGTGAGGACTTCGGTGAGGTGGCGGCCGGCGGTGCGGCCGGTGTTACGGCGCACGAACGGCAGGAATCGCGGCCCGTCCTTGATGAAGAAGAACGTGAGCACGAGTACCAGGACCAGGGTGACGACGAACGATCCCACCGCGCTGACGCCGCTGAACACGCCGGACGCGATCTGGTCGCCCCGGTCCTGCAGCGTCGAGCTGAGCTGGTCCAGCAGGCCGTCCAGCTGCTCGTCACGGATGTTGAGCGGCGGTCCCCGCAGCCAGTCCTGGACCTCGGTGATCGCCTCGGAGGTCTGGTCCGCGAGCTGCACGCTCTGCGACACGATCGACGGGGCGATCAGTGCGATGACGCCGGTCAGCAGTCCCAACGAGCCGATGATCGACAGCATGGCGGCCAGGCTTTTGGGCACCTTGTGCCGCACCATCCAGCCCGTCACGGGCCACAGGACGGTGGAGATGATCAGCGCCAACAGGATCGGCAGGATCCCCACCCACAGCGCGCCGCCGATGCGCGAGATGAGCCAACCCGCGACCAGCAGGATGGCCAGGCGCAGGGCCCAGTCGGTGACCCATCGCCCACCCAGGCCGATGAGTACGGACCGGTCGACGTGCTGTTCCTGATCCTCGACGGGGGGATGCGGCTTCGGCTCGTCGCTCATGGGAGTCATCTTGTCAGAGGCCGCGTCGGTGCGCTCCCTGTGACGGCCCGACGGCCGCGGGGGAGGGCCGCAGGCCGCGGTCCGTAGACTGTGGCCTCGTGAGCCTCACCCTCGGAATCGTCGGACTGCCCAACGTCGGTAAGTCGACCCTGTTCAACGCCCTGACGAACAACGACGTCCTCGCGGCGAACTACCCGTTCGCCACCATCGAGCCCAACGTCGGCGTGGTCGACCTGCCCGATCCCCGCCTCAACCGACTCGCCGAAATCTTCGGCTCCGAGCGGATCCTGCCCGCCGTCGTGTCGTTCGTCGACATCGCCGGCATCGTCAAGGGCGCCAGCACCGGCGAGGGCATGGGCAACAAGTTCCTCGCCAACATCCGCGAGGCCGATGCCATCTGCCAGGTCGTGCGCGTCTTCGACGACCCGGACGTCATCCACGTCGACGGCAAGGTCGACCCGATGGCCGACATCGAGGTGATCGCCACCGAGCTGATCCTCGCCGACCTCGAGACCATCGAGAAGGCGCTGCCGCGTATCGAGAAGGACGCGCGCAAGGACAAGTCGCTGGTGGCGCAGTTCGAGGAGATCCGCAAGGCCCAAGCCGTGCTCGAGGACGGGCGCACCCTGTTCAAGGCCCAGGACGAGATCGACCGCGGCCTCCTGCGCGACCTGCACCTCATGACCGCCAAGCCCTTCCTCTACGTCTTCAACGCCGACGAGTCGGTGCTGACGAGCGACGAGCGCAAGGCCGAGCTCAGTGCCGCCGTCGCGCCCGCCGACGCCGTGTTCCTCGACGCCAAGGTCGAGGCCGAGCTGCAGGAGCTCGACGAGGACGACGCCATGGAGCTGCTCGAGTCGATCGGCCAGACCGAGCCCGGCCTGAACGCGCTGGCCCGCGCGGGCTTCCACACCCTCGGGCTGCAGACCTACCTCACCGCGGGCCCCAAGGAGTCGCGCGCCTGGACCATCCGCAAGGGCGACACCGCCCCCAAGGCCGCCGGCGTCATCCACACCGACTTCGAGAAGGGCTTCATCAAGGCCGAGATCGTCTCGTTCGACGACCTCGACGCCGCCGGCTCGATGGCCGCCGCCAAGGCGGCTGGCAAGGTGCGCATGGAGGGCAAGGACTACGTCATGGCCGACGGCGACGTCGTGGAGTTCCGCTTCAACGTCTAGGAGACTGCTGAACAAGGCGCTATTGGGGTTGG
>NZ_JAALDU010000262.1 GCF_014145015.1 Dietzia sp. E1
GGGTGAGGCGCCCGGCCCGCGCGCGCGGCGCCACCTCTGCGGGGCCCCGTTTTCCCCTCGGGCCGCTCTTTCCGCTAATGTTCCCTCTCGTGCGAAAAGCACGGCCCTGTGGCGCAGTTGGTTAGCGCGCCGCCCTGTCACGGCGGAGGTCGCGGGTTCGAGTCCCGTCAGGGTCGCAGGAGAGAGCGGGCGCATCCGGTACACACCGGATGCGCCCGCTCTCGTCTGGACGGCGCGCCGACTACTCCTTGTTCAGTTTGTCCTGAACCGTGCCGGCGGCCTTCTCGACCGTGTTCGGCAGCTCCGTGGTGCCGTAGAACCGCGCGTCCGGGTGGGTCGGCGGCGGCATCGGCGGGCCCTCGAGCGGCTCGGGCGAGTACGAGAACTCGCCGTGACCGTCCGGCGTCGGGCCCGAGGCCCACGAGCCCTCGGCCGCGGCGGCGCCGTCGGAGAAGTTGTACATCGTGTACGCGTGCTCCGCGGCCTCCTTGGACTTGGGGAAGTTCGACGGCACGGGCAGCTCCTCCAGGCCCTCGGCCTGGAGCTCGTTGACCGCGGCGAGCCACTGGTTCTGGTGCATGGTGTCGCGGGCCAGCAGGAACGACAGCAGCTCACGGATGCCCGGATCGTCGGTCATGTGGTACAGCCGCGCGACCTGGACGCGGCCCTGCGACTCGGCGTTGACGTTGGACCACATGTCGGCGAGGAGGTTGCCGCTGGCGGTCACGTAAGCGCCGGACCACGGGTTGCCCATGGAGTCGACGGGACGGGCGCCGGCGCCGGCGACGATGCCATGTTGGACGTCGGTGCCGCCGATGACCGCGGCGACGGCCGGGTCGTTCTGGACGGCGGCCTCGGTGATGCCGAGCGGGGCGTCCTCGAGCAGCTGGGCGACCATCGTCGCGAGCATCTCGACGTGGCCGAACTCCTCGGCCGCGGTGCTGAACAGCAGGTCGCGGTACTTGCCGGGGATGTGGGCGTTCCACGCCTGGAAGCTGTACTGCATGGCGACGGTGATCTCGCCGTACTGGCCGCCGATCACCTCCTGCAGCTTGCGGGCGTACACGGCGTCGGGCTTCTCGGGCTTCGACTGGAATTGGAGCTTCTGCTTGTGGATGAACATGCGTCTCCTTCGGTCGTGCGCGGTGTGCGGGCGGCGTCGGCGTACGGCCGCTCCGGCGTGTGGTCGAGGTTAGGACGACCTACGCGGGGTTCAACCGCTCCGGCGAACGTGACACTTTTATGGACGACCGTCCATTTTTGAGGAGCCCTGGTGTGGCGGGCGAAGGTGCTGCGGGCGGTGGGGCGAAGAAACTTGCGTTAACTCCGCGTCCGCGGGCCGAGACGCGCTGCGATCTGGTCGCGCGTGGTGGCGTAGGTAAGCAGGAAGTGTTCCAGCGCGACCTGCGCGTGGCGGGGTAGGAACGGGGCGACGGGCACGGTGGTGCGCTGCATGACGTGGCGACCGTCGAGGACCCAGCAGGTGAGGTCGTCGTCCAGGTTGAGGCGCGCCACCTCGAGAGCGGCCTCGGCGCGGGAACGCACACCTCGAACGACCCACGCCCAGATGCGGGCGAACGGCTCGTCCTCGGTGAACGAGACGTGCATCCGGTGGCCGACGTGGTCGAAGACCAGATGGCCGAGCTCGTCCACCACGCACGGCCGGCCGGTCACCTGTTCGATGATCGCCTCGTACCGCTCGCGGGCGTCCACGTGGTCCTCGACCTCGACGGCCACGTCGATCGGGTTGGGGTAGTCGGCGGGGTCGCGTCCGACGGGTACGGAATCGGACCGGATGAGCCTGAGCGCGCCGGTATAGCGGCCGACCGTCCCCTCACACCGGAGGGTGAGCAACTGGGGGTGCGGGACTCCCAGCCGGTCGCGGCAGGCGTCGACCACCGCCCGGGCGATAGGCGCCGGCGCGGTGGGGGCGGTGTGCGCGATCATCTCCTCGACGAGGTCGTGCCCGGCGGGGCGGGCGGTCACCCAGGCGACCGCCCCGCCCGCCGCCAGTTGGACGGTGCACCGCCCCTGTCCGCCGGACGGTTGTGACGGTGCGCGGAACTCCATCGCGCCCACCGCCCCGGGCCTGCGGAGATGTCCGGTGAGGGTGTGCTCGAAGTCGTGCCACGGGTCGCCCGCCGGGCGCAGGGAGGCGCTACCCGGTCCGAGGCGGTGGTCCTGCATGACGTCACCCCACCGGCACGAGGGCGGCCACGTCGTCTACGGCCCGTCGCAGCTCTCGCGTGGCCGCGCAGTCGCCGAGTCGCTCGGCGACAGTATCGGCGATCGCGCCGTAGAACCACAGCTTCTCCTGCGGGCCGGCGTTGAACACGCCCCACATGCCGTCGCCCAGGCGGCCGTGCGCGGAGACCATCGACCGGAGGTTGTGGATCTTGTCGGCCGCGGAGATGAGCAGGCACTCGGGGGAGTCCTCGGCCAGGCGGGCGAGGTAGCCCTCCTTGCGGACCCGCCACGGCGGGGTCTCCTCCCCGGCGGTCTTCTCCTCGGACACGCCGCGTACAAACTCCGTGACCCGGTCGCCGAAGTCGGCGGTCATGTCCGCGGCCGAGTACACCGACGGCGGCACGTCCTCCAGCACGTCGTGCAGCAGCGCGGCGACCGCCACGTCCTCGTCGTCGGTGAAGTCCGAGACGATCAGCGCCACCGCGACCGGATGGGCGATGTAGGGCGTCGGGTCGTCCTTGCGGGTCTGACCTGCGTGGCAGCGGGCGGCGACCGCGAGCGCGCGGTCGAGGGTAGGGGTCCAGGTGAGCGGCACGGTGCACTCCTCGAGGGAGGGGTCCCGGCGTCGGGCGACGCCGCCGGGTGGTGGGGTGACGCCGGAGGTGACCGGCGTCCCTTCCACAGTCTGAGTAGACACCAGGGGTACGACACGAGGGAACCGTTCGACGCGTCCGGTCCGCCCTGATGACCGGCGCTAGCACCCTCCTAGAAGGTCTTGGCGTCGATCACGAACCGGTAGCGCACGTCGGAGGCCACCACGCGGTCCCACGCCTCGTTGATCTGATCGGCCGAGATGAGCTCGATCTGGGCGGTGATCCCGTGCTCGGCGCAAAAGTCCAGCATCTCCTGCGTCTCGGGGATACCGCCGATCATCGAGCCGGTGAGGATCTTGCGGCCGCCGGTCACCGACCCCGCCCGCAGGGACATCGGCTCACTCGGGATGCCGATCTCCACCATCGCTCCGCGGGGCTTGAGCATGGCCAGGTAACGGTCCAGGGGCAGATTGGCGGAGACGGTGTTGAGGATGACGTCGAAGCTGCCTCGAAGGGCCCGCAGGTTCTCCCTGCCCTCGTCGCCGGCGGTCGCGTAGTGCTCCACGGCGCCGAACTTCAGCGAGTCGTCACGCTTGGAGGTGCTCTGGGACAACACGGTCACCTCGGCGCCCATGGCCACGGCGAGCTGCACGCCCACGTGCCCGAGCCCGCCCATGCCGATCACCGCGACCTTCGTGCCGGCGCCGACGTTCCACTGACGCAGGGGCGAGTACATGGTGATGCCGGCGCACAGCAGCGGCGCGGCGGCGGCCGGGTCGAGGCCCTCGGGGACGGAGACGACCATGCGCTCCTCCACCACGATGTGCGTGGAGTAGCCGCCGTTGGTGACCGGGCCCTCCGGGTCGCCCTCGGGCAGCGGGGAGCCGTAGGTCGCGGTGGCTCCGACCTCGCACTCCTGCTCCTGACCGGCTTCGCAGGCGGAGCACTGGTGGCAGGCGCCGACCAGGCATCCGACGCCCACGCGGTCGCCGACCTTGTGGCGGGTCACCTCGGATCCGACCTCGCGGACGATGCCGACGATCTCGTGGCCCGTCGTCACCGGATAGACGGTGCGGCCCCACTCGCCGCGCGCGTGGTGGATGTCCGAGTGGCAGATGCCGGCGAACTCGATCTCGATGAGCACGTCCTCGGCACCGGTGTCCCGGCGTCGGATCGTGGTCTTCTCCAGCGGCGCGTCCGGTGCGACGGCGGTCACGGCGGCGACGTCCATGTGGTCTCCCGAAGATCGAGGGCAGGGCTGGCGCCACAGTAGCGATCCGGCGCGGAGCAGGTCGTCTGCCCAGATGACGAGGGGGTACACCGCGACCGAACTCGGGGGAACCGTTCGGCGCGCCCGGCACGTCGTACTGGGTGACGGCCGCTGGACGGGCTGGGACGTGACGACGTGGGTATGACGACGTGAGTATGACGACGACGAGGAGCTCAGGTGTCCGATGGGACGATCAGGGCGGACGCCGCGAAGATCGCGAAGGCGGTCTCCGTGTTCCGCGACGCCGGGGAGAGGTCCGAGGACATCGCAATCGACGAGGTCGCCGAGGATCTGGGTGAGGGTCTGCCCGGAGGGTCGGCGATCCAGCAGGCTCTCGACCGGGCCTGCGGCGCGGCAGCGGTGTGCGCCTCGCGGAGCGCGGGGCGGCTCGTCGGACTGGCGGACTTCGCGCACGAAGCGCACGGGTTCCTGGAGGCCTCCGATGAGGAGTTCGCCGCCCTACTCGGTTCGGTGGCCGGGCGATGAGTTACGCGGTGGGGGACCTCGTCCGGTGGAACCCCGGGGCGCTCCTGGCGGCGGGAGAGGCGGTGTCGGCCAGGGGGGCCGCGGCCGACGGGGCCCGCCGTGTTCTGGAGGACGGGGCCGGGCTGCTTGACGAGGGGTGGGACGGACGATCCGCCGACGCGGTTCTCGATGCTGTGGAGAACGAGAAGAGGCACGTCGCCGCGCTCGCGATGGGACTCGAAGACCTCGAGGACGCGTTGCGGCGGGCCGCCGAAGCGCTGCGCTCCGCGCTCGCGACGCTGCAGGATCGGCTCGCCGACGCGGAGGCTGTCGGTCTTCAGATCGTCGGCGACTCCCTGACCTGGGTCGAAAGCCGCGGCGACACGGATCAGGCGACTCTTGACCTTCACTCCGAGGCGATCAGGGGCGCGGTCGAGACGGTGCGTTCGCTCGACGAGCACTATGCGCGGGAGATCGACGAGATCGCGGGCGCACTCCACCACGCGATCCCGCCGGCGGTCGACCGCTCGCCCATCCCGGGCCCGGACGATCCGTGGCCGAGCCGAGGCGTAGACGTCGCCACGGGGGGATTTCAGGCCGCGCTCCCTCGTTACGCAGACGAGATCGACCCTTCAACGCGCGGGGCACACGCAGCCTCCCGACTCCCTGACGAACTTGCTCGATCGAGTTCCAGGGCCTTTCGGTTCCTGGGAAAGAGTGCCGCCCCGGTGGGCATCGGACTGACCGTTCACAGCGGCGTCACTGACTTCGCCGAAGGTCGCGTCTCCGCCGATGAAGCCCTGATTGAGACGGGCGGTGCACTCGGGGGAGGGGCTGCAGGCGGCGCTATTGCTGGAGCGGTGACGGGCTCCGTATTCGGTCCCGCGGGTACGTTCATCGGCGCTGGAATCGGAGCGGCCGTCGGGGCCGAATTGGGAAAGAAGGCGGGAGATTGGCTGCATTCTCGATTCGTTGACAGGTGAACTCAGTAGAGCGAACACGGATGTGGAGGGCTTCCAATGGTGAATCGGCACCGCAGGGCGGGGCGCAGGAAGCCGCGCGAGTATCTCAAGTCGTTCTTCTGGGATATCGATGAGTTTCCCGGGTACTTCGCGGGCTTCTATGGGGGGATAGCCCTCGTCGTTTTGGGTGTAATAGTCGGGCTCATCGCATGAGACGACAGGAAGGCTGGCGATTCGGGAACCGAGTTGCCCAGAAGCGATCGCGGTGATGGGTGATGACTGAGAAGCGGTGGTACGTACGGGAGAACATCATCGGACCCGATGGTGTCGAACTGGGTTACTGGGAGTCGCGGTGGGTGGAGTTCAAGCGCTTGTTCGCCCAGTCCTGGAACAACGGGTATGTCAAGGAGACGGTCATCCTCTGCGCTGTGGTGTGGGTGGTGACGGTGTTCGGGATGGCGTTCCTCGGCTGGCGCTGAGGCCGAACACCATCCGTCGATAACCACTGACGGCCGTCAGCCCATATGTCTATGATCCAGATCACACTCACGTCTGTGAAGGAAAATCCATATGGCCGACACCGTCCGCGACCAACTCCGCCGCCACGCCGACTCGGACTCCACCGCGATCCGCTACGAGGACACCTCGATCACCTGGCGCGACTACCTCGCCGGCGCCGACGCCCGCGCGGGCGCGGTCACCGCGATGCTGGACCCCGACCGCCCCCGCCACGTCGCGACGCTGCTGGAGAACACACCGGAGATGCTCTACGCGCTGGCGGCCGGGGCGGCGGGCGGCTACGTCACCGTCGGCCTCAACGCCACCCGCCGCGGTGAGGGCCTCGCTCGCGACATCCGCAAGGCCGAGTGCCAGGTCATCCTCACGGACTCCGAGCTCAAGCACCTGCTCGACGGCCTCGACCTGGGGCAGGTCAATGTGGTCGACACGGACTCCGACGAGTGGGCGGCCCTGGTGGCGGCCTCGTCGGCGCCGCAGGATCCACCGCCGGTCGAGGCGATGGACCCGTTCATGCTCATCTTCACCTCCGGCACCTCGGGCGACCCGAAGGCGGTGCAGGTCGGCAACTTCACCGTGACGATGTCCGGCGAGAACCTCGCGCAGAACTTCGGCCTGACCCCGGACGACGTGACGTACCTGTCCATGCCGCTGTTCCACTCCAACGCCATCATGGGTGGCTTCTCCCCGGCCATCGCGGCGGGCGCGACCATGGCGCTGGCCCGGCGCTTCAGCGCGTCCCGGTTCGGCGACGACATCCGCCGCTACGGCGTGACCTACATGAACTACGTCGGCAAGCCGCTGGCCTACATCCTCGACACCCCGGCCCGCCCGGACGACGCGCAGACCACCCTGCGCGCGGCCTTCGGCAACGAGGCCGCCGCCAAGGACATCCCCGCGTTCGCCGAGCGCTTCGGCTGCCGGGTGTGGGACGCCTACGGCTCCACGGAGCTCGCGATCATCATCACCCGCACCGAGGAGTCACCGCTCGAGTCCATCGGGGTGCCGTTCCCGGGGGTCGCCGTGTACGACCCCGTCACCGGGGAGGAGTGTCCGCGCGCGGTTTACGACGACGACGGCAAGGTCGCCAACCTCGACGAGTGTGTGGGCGAACTCGTGAACACGCAGGGGGCGGGGTTCTTCGCCGGCTACTACAACGACGACAAGTCGACTTCGGACCGGATGAGAGACGGGATGTACTGGTCGGGCGACCTGGCGTACCGCGACGCGGACGGCTTCATCTACATGGCCGGCCGCAGCGGGGACTGGCTGCGCGTCGACGGCGAGAACATGGCCACCGGCATCGTCGAGGAGATCCTGCTGCGCCACCCGGCGGTGTCCCGGGTAGCGGTCTACGGGCTGCCGGACCCGCGCGGGGTGGGCGATCAGCTCGCAGCGGCGATCGTCCCGCGCCACGACTCGACACTCGACCCGGCGGGTCTGGAGGAGTTCCTCGCCGCGCAGCCGGACCTGTCGCCCAAGGCGTGGCCGCGGTGGGTGCGGATCGCCTCGGAGCTGCCGACCACCGCAACCAACAAGATTCTCAAGCGCGAGCTCATCCGGCAAGGCGTGGGGGCCGCCTCCGAGGGCGCGGACATCTGGTGGGAGCGCGCCGAGCGGGGCACCGCGTACTCGCAGCTGGCCGGGGCGGGCGTGTAGGCCGCATGGTCCACGTCGTCACGCGGTTCGACTTCCGCGCGCCCGGCGCCGGCCCGGAGGAGCGCCGGGACCGGTACCGGGCGGCCCTCGAGATGGCCCGGTACGCCGAGGAGAGCGGCCACGACGCCGTCAACCTCTCCGAGCACCACGCCTCGGAGGACGGCTACCTGCCGTCGCCGCTCATCGCCGCGTCGGCGGTCGCGGCGGTGACGAGCAGGATCCCCATCACCGTGTGGGCGCTCATCGCGCCGCTGTACGACCCGGTCCGCCTCGCCGAGGACATCTCGGTGCTCGACCACCTCGCCTCCGGCCGAGTGAGCTTCACGTTCGGCCTCGGCTACCGGCCCGTCGAGTACGCCCTGCACTCGCGCGAGTGGCGGAACCGCGGCGCCCGCCTCGACGCCCAGCTGCAGACGATGCTCGCCGCGTGGCGGGGCGACGCGGTCGGCGAGGACCCGGTGGACGGCTCCCCGCGGACCTCGCCCACCCCGAGACCGTTCTCCGACCCCCACCCTCTGATCTTCCTCGGTGGCGGGGGCGCGGCCGCCCGGCGGGCCGGGAGACTGGGCATGCACTACTAGCCACAGCTCGATGATCCCGCGCTCACCGCGCTCTACCGGGCGGAATGCCTCGCGCACGGGCACCGGCCGGGCCTCGTCGTCGCCCCCGTACCCGGACCCGCGACGGTGTTCTGCGCTGAGGACCCCGACGAGTTCTGGGCGCGCCACGGCCACCACCTGCTCGCCGACGCCGAGGGCTACCGCGCGTGGCAACCCGGCGGCGCGCGGCAGGACGGCGCCCGGTCGGACGCGCGCAGGTCGTTCGTGCACTCCGACGCGCGGACCGTCGGCGAGCTGCGCGAGGAGGGCGTCTACGTCGTGGTGACCCCCGACCAGCTCGTCCGGTTGGTGCGCGACGGCGACCTCCGGCTCATCACCAATCACCCGCTGTGCGGCGGCATCCCCCTCGAGGCCGGGTGGGAGTCGCTGCGGCTCATCGGCGAGCGTGTGCTGCCGGAGATCCGGTGAGTGGGCCGTCGCGCCCGTAGTCTCGGCTGATGAGCACCGAGACCGCCCGCCCTGGCACGACCCGACCCGACACTGCCCGCCCCGGCACCGCCCGCCCCGGTTCAGCCCGCTACTGGGCCATGCCCGCGGCCCTCGGGGCGATGGGGGTCCTGCACTTCGCGAAGCCCCGGCCGTTCGACGGTCTCATCCCGCCCGAGTTGCCCGGCAGCCGCCGCGCGTGGACGTACGGGTCGGGCGTCGCGGAGCTGGCGGTCGCCGGCCTGCTCGCCGTCCCGCGCACGCGTCGGCTGGGCGGTGCGGCCGCGACCGCGCTGTTCCTCGGCGTGTTCCCCGGCAACCTGCAGATGGTCCGGGCCTGGCGCCGCAAGCCGGTCTGGCCGTACCAGGTGATCGCGTGGGGCCGGCTGCCGCTGCAGGTGCCGATGATTCTCGCCGCCGACCGCATCCGCCGCGGCGCTTGACCCGGGGCGCCTGACGCTCCCTACGCGCCGCCGTCCTCCCACGCGGCCCCGTCCTCCCAGGCAACGAGGCGCGCGAGGGCGTCCCGCTTGACGTCCGCCGGCGCGAACGACGACTCGATCGACGTGCGCGCCACCTCCACGAGCAGCGCCTCCGGCACGCCCATCCGGTCGTGGGCGGACATGTACTCGTCGACCACGTCCGCGCCGAACAGCAGCGGGTCGTCGGCGCCGATCGAGCACCGCACCCCGGCCTCCAGTAGCGCGGGCAGCGGATGCTCCTCGAGGGAGGGGCTCACCCCCAGCACGACGTTCGAGGTGGGGCACACGTCGAGGCACGTGCCCCGCTCGGCGAGCAGTTCGAGGACGCGCGGGTCCTCCACCGCGCGCACCCCGTGCTGGATGCGGTCCACGCCCAGATCGACGGCGGAGCGGACCTCCTCCGGCCCGCCCAGCTCGCCGGCGTGGGGCACCACCCCGAGTCCGGCGTCGCGGGCGATCGCGAACGCCTCCGCCGCCGCGGCCACGGGGCTGTCCCGCTCGT
>NZ_JAALDU010000263.1 GCF_014145015.1 Dietzia sp. E1
ATCGGTCGCGCGGGGGGTCAGTCGCGCGGGGGGTCAGTCGCGCCGGGCCCGCTCGTAGAACGCGACCGCGGCGGCGGTGGCCACGTTGAGCGAGTCCGTGCCGTCGGTCATGGGGATGGCGGCGCGCACGTCGCAGGCGCGCATGGCGTGCTCCGTCAGGCCCGGTCCCTCGGCACCCAGCACGAACGCGACCTTCTCGGCGTCGACGGCGCGGGAAAGGGGGGCCTCGGCGGCCGGGGTCAGCGCGATGGTGCGGAAACCGCGCTCGCGGAGGTCGTCGAGGCTCCGCTGCCACGTGGTCGGCGTGCCGGGCAGATGCGCGAACGGCAGCCGCAGCACGTGCCCCATCGACACGCGCACGACCCGCCGGTACAGCGGGTCCCCGGTGGCGGCGCCGAACAGGACCCCGTCCACGCCGAGCGCCGCGCAGTTACGGAAGATCGCGCCGAGGTTCTCCGGGTCGTTGACGCCCTCGAGCACGACGAGGGTGCGGGCCCCGTCGACGACCTCGTCCACCGCCAGCGGCCCGGGTCGGTCGGCGGCGGCGAGGATGTCACGGCTCGAGCGGAAGCCGATCACCTCGCTGAGGACGTCCTTGGTGGTGCGCAGGTAGACCGCGTCGCCGGCCCGCTCGTCGGCGTCCCACCCCTCGGCGGTGGCCTCGCGTCGCAGCTGCTGCAGGCGCGAGTCGGTGCCGAGCAGAACGTGGGGCCGGAAGCGGGACAGCAGCATGCGGCCCACCACGTAGGTGCCCTCGGCGATCACCAGTCCCCGACCGCCGGGCAGGTCGGGTCGGCGGTCGGAGTTGTTGAGGTCGCGGAGATCGTCCAGCCGGGGGTCGGCGGGATCGGAGACGTCGACGACGTGCACGGTTCGGTCGCTCCTCCCGCCGGCCGGTCAGGCCAGCGCGTCGGTGATGGGGCCGATCGCGAAGTAGAGGACGAACGCTGCCGCGACGATCCAGAGGATCGGGTGCACGGTGCGGGCCTTGCCGGTCGCCGTCGCCATGACGACCCACGCGATGAAGCCGATGCCGATGCCGTTGGCGATCGAGTAGGTGAACGGCATCGCCACGATCGTGAGGAACGCGGGCAGGGCGATGGAGAAGTCGCTGAGATCGATCTGCTTGATCTGGGCGATCATCAGCGCGCCCACGATCACGAGGGCGGGCGCGGCGGCCTCCACCGGGACCACCTCGTAGAGCGGGGTGAAGAACATCGCCAGCAGGAACAGCACGCCGGTGACGACGTTGGCCAGGCCCGTGCGCGCGCCCTCGGCGATACCGGAGGCCGACTCGAGGAAGACCGTGTTCGACGACGACGAGGTCAGACCGCCGGCGACGGCGCCGAATCCCTCGACCACCAGGGCGCTCTTCATGCTGGGCAGGTTGCCCTCGGAGTCCATCAGCTCGGCCTCCTTGCCGAGGCCGGTGAACGTGCCCATGGCGTCGAAGAAGTTGGCGAGCAGCAGGGTGAAGACGAACAGTCCGGCGGCCAGCGGGCCGATGCGGGTGAACGCCCCGATGAGGTCGACGTTGCCGATGAGCGACAGGTTGGGGATGCCGCCCAGGGAGTCCGGGATGACCGGCACCGCGAGGCTCCAGCCGGTGGGATTGGGCTCGCCGTCGACGACGGACGGGCCGGCGTTCGCGAAGCCCTCGACGATGACCGCGAACACCGCGGTGACGACGATGCCGATGAACAGACCGCCGCGGATCCTCCGGGCGACGAGCACGCCGCAGAGCAGGAGGCCGACGACGAAGACGAAGGTCGGCCAGGACGCGATCGAGCCGCCGATACCGAGGCCGACCGGGACGGTGGTGTTGGCGGCGTCCGGCAGGCGGCGCACGAACCCGGAGTCGACCACGCCGACCATGGCGATGAACAGGCCGATACCCACCGCGATCGCGGCCTTGAGGTCGGCGGGGACCGCGTTGAACACGGCGGTGCGGAACCCGGTGATCGCGAGGATCACGATGATGACGCCCTCGATGACGATGAGGCCCATGGCCTCGGCCCAGGTCACCTGCTGGGCGATCGTCACCGCGACGAGCGAGTTGATGCCGAGGCCTGTCGCGAACGCGAACGGGTACCGCGCGATGGCGCCGAACGCGATGGTCATCACGCCGGCCGTGAAGGCGGTGACGGCGGCGATCTCGACGATCGACAGCTGGTTGCCCTCGACATCCACACCCGAGCCGAGGATCAGCGGGTTGAGGATGATGATGTAGGCCATCGCGAAGAAGCTGACGAGCCCGCCGCGGACCTCACGCGCGACGGTGGAGCCCCGCTCGCTGATCTTGAAGTAGCGGTCGACCGCCCCGATCCCGGCGGGGGGCTGCGACGCGGCCCCGGTGCTCTGCGACATCTGGCGACCTTCCTGGCTATGGGTGGGGAACCGTCATAGAGTAACCGGCCACGTACCTGCGGTAGCGTCGCGGGCATGACGGATGAGGCGAAGGACACGCAGGTACCGCCGATCCCGACCTACTTGTTGGACCCGCGTCCCGTGGTGATCCTCGGGACGCTGGCGTGGACCCTGGCCCTGCTGGCCCACACGCTCATGACCGACGTCGACATGCGCACCGTGGTGCTGTGCGCGGTGGGGATCGGTGTCGGCGCGGTCGGCTCGCTCGTCTACGCGCTGCAGCGCCGCGCGGTCCTGCGGGGCAGCGCGGGCGCCCAGCGAGGGCTGGACTTCGACCGCGACTGAGCAGCGCTAGGCCTCGTCCGCGGGCGTCGACCCCTCGGCCCCCGACGCGGTCTCTCCGGTCCCGGCCTCCCCGGCCGAGGTGTCCCCCGCTGAGCGGGCGCGGGCCGAGGCGGCGAGCTGCTGCGGCAGGACCACCACGTCGACGGCCGCGTCGTCGTACGCATCGGGTACCGGCGGCGTCGTGTCCTTCGGCACCTCGGTCTCGCTGTGCGCGCCACAGCCGTACTCGAGGTGCACGGTCTGACCGTCCGCGGAGTACTCGTTGGCGCAGATCCCGAACATCGTGCCGAGCGAGCCGGCGAGGGGGACCAGGAACCCGCACGTGCCGCAGTGGTGTTTGGCGCTGCGGGCGATCTCGGTGTCGGGCCCCCGCTCGGCGGTCCAACGTTCGGCGGCGGCCGACCGGCCCTGCCGGCTCAGGTGGCGCGGACGTCCGAGTCCGATGGGACCGGCGGCCTCGTCGAGCGCCTCGTCTCCACTGGAGACGTACCCGGGGACGAGCCGCTCGTCGTCCTCCGCGGGTGGCAACAGATCGCCCGCGCCGAGGTCCCCGGGCCGGATCCGCTTCTCCCACGGCACCCACTCGGGCGCGACCAGCGCGTCGTCCCCTGGCAGCAGCGCGATCTCGTCGACCGTCACCTCACCGCCCGGGACGAGGGCGAGCACGCAGGCCCAGTACCACCCGCGGTACCCGGGCAATTCGGAGGCGAAACGGTGCGTGGTGGTGTACGCGGCCTCGACGGTGGTCCCGAGGTGCTCGCCCACGCCGGTGATGGCGAACTCCTCGGTCGCCGCCCGCGCCACGTCCACGGCCGAGGCCAGCCGCTCACGCAGCTCGGAGTCGAAGCCCGATTCCTCATCGGTGCCCGCGACGGTCGCCCCCTGATCCGTGCCTACCTCGGTGTTCACGTCCCCCATTATGCGCATCATCGCGGGGAGGGCGCGGTCCGGCCCGTCGTGCGGCATCCTTGGGGGCATGAGCAGTGTCCGCCGCCCGGTCGGCCCCCTCGTCGTGTCCCTGAGCCTGATCGCCGCGCTGACGGCGTGCTCGACCGGGGACGGGAGCGAACCGAGCCCCACCACCGCGGCCGGGACCTCGCTGGCGTCCTCCAGCGCGCCCGCCGGTTCGTCGTCCACCGGGTCCACCGCCCCGCGCGTCCCGGTCGGCCCGTCGGAGCCGCAGCCGGTCCGCGGTTCGGTCGAGGTCATGCGCACGCTGGAGCACGATCCCGCCCTATTCACCCAGGGCCTGCAGGTGGTCGGCGACGAGGTCTACGAGTCGACGGGCCGGTACGGCGACTCGGTGGTGCAGCGTCGGCCGCTCGAGGGTGGGGACGCGGTGACCGTGGAGATGGCGGATGACGAGTTCGGCGAGGGCCTGGCCGTCACCCCCGACACGCTGTGGACGCTGACGTGGAGGAAGGGGGTCGCCCACAACCGTGACCCGCGGACCCTCGAGGTCCGGTCCGAGGCCACGTACCAGGGCGAGGGCTGGGGCCTGTGCTTCGACGGCTCCGGGCTGGTAATGAGCGACGGCTCCGACACGCTGACCTTCCGGGACCCTGCCACGTTCGAACCGGTCGGCACCGTCGCCGTCACCTCGGGCGGCACGCCGGTGCCCCGGCTCAACGAGTTGGAGTGTGTGGACGGCGACGTCCTGGCGAACGTGTGGATGACCGACGAGATCATCCGGATCGATCCCGCCACCGGCGAGGTCACCGCCATCTACGACGCCGCGCAGCTCGGCCGGCCCCGGCCGGCCGACCCGGACGCCGTGCTCAACGGGATCGCGTCGCTGCCGGGCTCGGAGAGCCTCCTGGTCACCGGGAAGCTGTGGCCGCAGATGTACGAGGTGCGACTCGTTGGGTGAGCGCCCCCGGGGACCAGCACGGCGGGCCGCCGCCTCCACCGGGCGGGGGGTGCGCCGGATCTTCCACGCCGACGGTGCGGACCGCTCGGGGCTGGCGCCGCTGAGCTACGTCACCATCGCGAACTTCGCGTGTGACGCCATCCTCGCGGTAGCCCTCGCCAACACCCTGTTCTTCTCGGCGGCGACCGCGGAGTCACGCGGCAACGTCGCGCTGTACCTGCTGGTGACGGTCGCCCCGTTCGCGCTGATCGCGCCCGTCATCGGCCCTGCCCTCGACCGCCTGCGCAGTGGCCGTCGGCTCACCGTCTCGCTGACGTTCACCCTGCGTGCGGTGCTCGCGGTGATCCTCGGCCTGAACTTCGACACATGGCTGCTCTATCCGCTCGCCCTGGGCATGCTCGTGCTGTCCAAGACGTTCGGCGTGGTCAAGGCCTCCATCACCCCGCACGTGCTGCCACCGGCGCTGGACCTGGTCCGGACCAACTCCCGCCTGACGGTGCTGGGACACGTCGGCGGCAGCGTCGTCGCCGGGGCCGCCGCCGGCGCCGTGGCATGGATCTGGGACTCCCCCACCGCGCTATGGCTGCTCGCCGCGGTCGCCCTCGTGTCGGCCTACGTGTCCATGACGATCCCCGCGCACGCCGAGGCGTCGGAGGACGATGAATCCGCCACCCTGTGGTCGGGACACGGGGGTTCGGTGGGACGTGGCCTGCGCGCCGTGCTCACCCGGCCGCTCGGCAGGAACGTCCTGGCGAATCTCTGGGCGGTCTCGCTGGTGCGGTTCATGACGGGATTCCTCACCCTGTATCTGGCCTTCGTCGCCAAGGCGCAGGAGGACGCGTCCGCCCTCGAACAGGCGGGCCTGCTCGCGATCGCCGGCGCGGCCGGCGGGTTGGGCACCTTCGCCGGCAACGCGGTCGGCGCCCGACTGCCGCTGGGGCGCCCGGGCCGGATCACGAGC
>NZ_JAALDU010000264.1 GCF_014145015.1 Dietzia sp. E1
CGCCGCACACCGCGCACCGACCGTCTGACCGACGGGCCGCGGCCCGGGCCGGCCTCGCAGCCAGGGCGGCTCGCGGCCACTGCGTCCCGCGGGGCGAGGTCGCCCTGTCGGCTACTGGCGGTAGGACGCCAGGAAGTTGCCGATCCGCTCGATGGCCACGCCCAGGTCCCGCGCCGCGGGCAGGGTGACCACCCGGAAGTGGTCCGGGTTCGGCCAGTTGAAGCCGGTACCCTGCGTGACGAGGATCCGCTCACGCTCGAGGAGGTCGAGGGCGAACAGCCGGTCGTCGTGGATCTCGTGTACCTCGGGGTCCAGCCGCGGGAAGACGTAGAGCGCGCCCATCGGCCGGACGCAGCTCACGCCCGGGATCGAGTTGAGCTTCTCCCAGGCGATGCCGCGCTGCTCGTGCAGCCGCCCACCGGGCTCGATGAGCTCGTTGATCGACTGGTAGCCGCCGAGCGCCACCTGGATGGCGTGCTGGGCGGGCACGTTCGGGCACAGTCGCGTCGAGGCGAGGAGTTCGAGACCCTCGAGGAACCCCGCGGCGTGGGCCTTGGGGCCGGTGATCGCGACCCAGCCGGCCCGGTATCCCGCCACGCGATACGTCTTGGACAACCCGTTGAACGTGAGCACCAGCAGGTCGTGCGCCAGCGTCGCGATCGAGGTGTGCTGGGCCTCGTCGTAGACGATCCGGTCGTAGATCTCGTCGGCCAGGATGAGCAGGCTATGCTCCCGCGCGAGGTCGACGATCCCCTGCAGGACCTCTCGCGAGTAGACCGCGCCGGTCGGGTTGTTGGGGTTGATCACCACGATGGCCTTGGTGCGCGGGGTGACCTTGGAGGCGATGTCCTCCAGCGACGGGTTCCAGTCGTTGTCCTCGTCCGCGAGGTAGTGGACCGGCTTGCCGCCCGCGAGCGAGGTCATCGCGGTCCACAGCGGGTAGTCCGGGGCCGGGATGAGGACCTCGTCGCCGTCGTCGAGCAGCGCCTGCATGGTCATCGTGATGAGCTCGGAGACCCCGTTGCCGAGGTAGATGTCCTCGACGTCCAGGTGGGGGAAGTCGGGGACGAGCTCGTAGCGCGTGAAGATCGCGCGGCGGGCCGAGAGGATGCCCTTGGACTCCGAGTAACCCTGCGCGTGGGGGAGCGCGGCGATCATGTCCCGCATGATCACGTCCGGCGCCTCGAACCCGAACGGCGCGGGGTTGCCGATGTTGAGCTTGAGGATGCGGTGCCCCTCCGCCTCGAGCTGGTTCGCCCGGGCGAGCACCGGCCCGCGGATCTCGTAGAGGACGTCCTTGAGCTTGGAGGACTGGTCGAGCGTGCGCGGCTGGCGGAGCGTGCGTCCCGTGGTCTCAGGAGTCATACCTGCTGATTGTGCCACCCGCCTCGTCGTGCCCGGCGTCACGGATCCTGCCGAGGCCATGCGGCGGCACAGCCGCGCGCGAACATGGCGTCTCGCGCGCACCGGGGGACGGGCCGGACGCCATGGTGAGGGGCGACGACCCGCTCCGCGTGCATCGACGGGTGCGAGACGCCAGGGACGGGAGCGGCTGAGACGGCGCGAGCAGGAGCGAGACGCCAGACGCGAGCGCGAGACGCCAGGCGTGGGAGCGGCTGGGTGCGGCGCGCGGGAGCGGCTGGGTGCGGAGCGGGGGAGCAGATGCGTGCGGCGCGGCGGGGCGTGCACTCGGGAACGGCCCAAATGCGCCGCGGCC
>NZ_JAALDU010000265.1 GCF_014145015.1 Dietzia sp. E1
GGCGGGCGGCGTCGAGGTACGCCGCGCGGGCCGAGGCCACGGCGGCGGCCATGTCGGCGAGCAGGAAGCCCAGTCCCTGGTGGCCGATGATGGTCTTGCCGAACGCCTCGCGCTCGTTCGCGTAGGCCACCGCGTCGTCGAGCGCGCGCTGTGCGATGCCCGTGGCCACGGCGGCGATCCCGAGGCGGCCCGAGTCCAGGGCGGAGAACGCGATGCGCAGGCCCTCGCCCTCGGCGCCGATGAGCCGGCTCGCGTCGACGCGGGCGCCCTCGTACGAGGCGGTGGTGGTGGGCACCCCGTTGAGGCCCATCTTGTCCTCGGGCTTGCCGAAGTGCAGGTTCTCCGTGTCGCGCGGCACGAGCAGGCAGGAGATGCCGCGCGAGCCCTCGCCGGTGCGGACGAAGGTGTTGTAGACGTCGGCGATCCCGCCGTGGGTGATCCACGACTTGGTGCCGGTCACCACGTACGCGTCACCGTCCCGGTCGGCGCGGCACCGCAGGGCGGCGGCGTCCGATCCGGCCTGCGGCTCGGACAGCGAGTACGCACCGATCTGCTCGCCGGCGAGCAGCCCGGGTAGCCACTCGGCCTTCTGCTCGTCGGTGCCGGCGGTGGCCAGCGGGAAGCAGGACAGCCCGTGGACGCTCGTGGCCACCGCGACGGCCGCCCACCGGGCGCCGAGTTCCTCGAGGACCTGCAGGTACACCTCGTACGGCTGGTCGCCGCCGCCGAACTCCTCCGGGTAGGGCAGGCCGAGCAGGCCGACCTCGCCGAGCTGGGCGAACAACCCCTCGGGGTAGGTGTGGTTCCGCTCGTGTTCCGCGGCGACCGGCTCGAGGAGCTTGTCCGCGACCGAGCGCGTCATCTCGAGGAGTTCGTACGCCTCGTCGCTGGGGAGCAGTCGGTCCACGGCCATGGGGGTCCTCCGGGTGCGTGCGGGAAAGATACTGGGTCCCATTAGAGTGCACGCCCGGACCTTGGGCCCTGTAGCCCCGAAAGCGGGGGTGCCCGTCGGTGGGTGGTGGTGGTGCTCACCCCGCCGACTGGACCACAATCGCCGACTATGACCGAGAACACCGCGTCGACCGCGTCCACGCCCCTGTCGCCGGAGGACCTGCTGGCGATCTACGACGTCCCCGGCGCGAGCGCCGCGGAGTTCCTGTGCGACCGGCACGATCCGGACGCGGTCGCGTTCACCGTCATCGACCCGGACCTGTCCGGGCGCGACATCACGTACGGGGAGCTGCGCACGGAGAGTGAGAAGGTCGCCGCCGCCCTGGCCGCGCTGGGGGTGTCCGAGGGCGACCGCGTGGCCACGCTCATGTCCAAGTCCGCCGATCTGGTGTTCACGCTGATGGGGATCTGGCGGCTCGGCGCCGTCCACATGCCGTTGTTCACAGCGTTCGCGTGGCCGGCCATCGAGATGCGCATCACCGGTGGCGACGCGGAGGTGATCGTCTCCGACGCCGACCAGCGCGGCAAGCTCGAGTCCACGTCCGTACCGGTCGTCGTCGCGGGCCTGGCCGACTGCCCGGAGGCCCGGGAGGGCGACCTCGACCTGGCCACGATCGTCGCGGCGCAGGAGCCCGGTCGCCCCGCCGCGGTCACCGGCCCGGACGCCGGCATGGTCATGCTCTTCACCTCCGGTACGACGGGCACCCCGAAGGGTGTCGTCGTGCCGGTGCGCGCGCTGGCCGCGTTCCACCAGTACATCGAGACCGGCCTGGACGTCCGCGCGGACGACGTGTTCTGGAACGGCGCCGACCCGGGCTGGGCGTACGGCCTGTACTACGGTATCCTCGGTCCGCTGGCCGTCGGGCGCCGCAGCCTGCTGCTGCACGCCCGGTACACGCCGGAGCTGGCCTTCGCCGTGCTGCAGTACTACCGCGTCACCAACTTCGCCGCCGCCCCGACCGTGTACCGGACCATGCGCGCCAAGCGCGACATCGCGCCGGCCGACGTGAAGCTCCGCCGCGCCTCGGCCGCCGGCGAGCCTCTCACCCCCGAGGTGATCGAGTGGTCGCGTGAGCAGTTCGGTGTGGAGGTGCGCGACCAGTACGGGCAGACCGAGCACGGCATGTTCATCATCAACCCGTGGCACGATTCCCTGCGCGAGGAGGTCCGCCCCGGCTCGATGGGCGTGCCCCTGCCGGGCTGGTCGTGCACCGTGCTGGCGGCGGACTCGGACGAGCCGGCGCCCGTCGGGGAACTGGGCCGCGTGGCGATCGACGTGCCGGCCAGCCCGCTCATGTGGTTCACCGGCTACCACGAGGCGCCGGAGAAGACCGCCGAGCGGTTCAGTGCGGACGGCCGCTGGTACTACACCGGTGACGCGGCCAAGCTCGACGCCGACGGCCACTTCTACTTCTCCAGCCGCGACGACGACGTCATCATCATGTCCGGCTACCGCATCGGGCCGTTCGACGTGGAGTCCGTCCTGGCCAAGCACCCGGACGTCCTCGAGTCGGCGGTGATCGGCGTGCCCGACGAGCTGGCGGGTGAGGTGCTCGAGGCGTACGTCGTCGTGCGTGAGGGCGTCGACGGCGGCCCGGAGGCCGAGTCCGCGCTGCAGAAGTGGGTCAAGACCGAGTTCGCGGCCCACGCCTTCCCGCGGAAGGTCCACTTCGTGCGCGAGCTGCCCAAGACCCCGTCGGGCAAGATCCAGCGCTTCCTGCTGCGCAAGGAGCGCTCCGGGCAGGCCTGACGGGCCGCGGACCGGGGCGCTGCGGGCCGGCGCGCGGGGGAACTACCCTCAGCCCATGACTCCCGCGGCCTCCGTCCGTTCCCCCGGGTCGGCGGCCCTCGTCGTCGTCGCCCTCGTCACGGCGGTCACGGTGGCCGCCACCGCCGTCGCCACGGCCACCACCGCGACGGCCGCGGCCAACCCCGTGATCTCGTCGGTCGCCCCCGACCCCTCGGTGCAGCGCGGCGCCGACGGCGCGTTCCACGTCCACGCCACCTCCGACGACTGGGGTGACGGCGCCG
>NZ_JAALDU010000266.1 GCF_014145015.1 Dietzia sp. E1
CTGCTCGTCCGGCTCGACGAGGTCGGCACCCTCGACGCACACCGGCTCCGCCCCCGGATCCGCCGGGCCCGCGCCGACCAGCTCGACGACCTGACCCGCCGCGTCGACGAGGCCGCCGAGCGCGTCCGGCGGCGCGCCGAGGCGATCCCCGCCCCCGAGTACCCCGAACAGCTCCCCGTCAGCGCGCGGAAGGACGAGATCGCGGAGGCCATCCGCGAGAACCAGGTGGTCGTGATCGCCGGTGAGACCGGCTCGGGCAAGACCACCCAGATCCCCAAGATCTGCCTCGAACTCGGGCGCGGCGTGCGCGGCATGATCGGCCACACCCAACCGCGCCGCCTCGCCGCCCGGTCCGTGGCCGAGCGGATCGCGGACGAACTCGGCGTGGAGATCGGCGGACCCGTCGGCTCCGCCGTGCGCTTCGACGACCGCACCGGACCCGACACCTCGGTCAAGCTCATGACCGACGGCGTCCTGCTCGCGGAGATCCGCCGCGACCGGCTGCTCCGCGCCTACGACACGATCATCATCGACGAGGCCCACGAACGCAGCCTCAACATCGACTTCCTCCTCGGCTACCTCAAGCAGATCCTCCCGAGGCGCCCGGACCTCAAGCTCGTCATCACCTCCGCGACCATCGACCCCGAGCGCTTCGCCCGCCACTTCGCGGGGCCCGACGGGAGCCCCGCCCCGGTCATCGAGGTCTCCGGACGCACCTACCCCGTGGAGATCCGGTACCGACCGCTCCAGGTCGAGCACGGCGACCGGGTGATCGACCTGGACCCCCTCGACGCACTCGCCGACGCCGTCGCGGAACTGCTGCGCGAGGACGACGGCGACGTCCTGGTGTTCCTCTCCGGCGAGCGCGAGATCCGGGACGCCGAGGAGGTGCTGCGAGGGCGGAAGTTCCCGCGCACGGAGATCTTCCCGCTGTTCGCCCGCCTCACCGCCGCCGAGCAGCAGCGCGCCTTCCGCGCCCACTCCACCCGACGCGTCGTGCTGTCGACCAACATCGCCGAGACCTCGGTGACCGTCCCCGGCATCCGCTACGTGGTGGACACCGGCCTGGCCCGCATCTCGCGGTACTCCACCCGCACCAAGGTCCAGCGGCTCCCGATCGAGCCGGTCTCCCGGGCCTCCGCCGCGCAGCGGGCCGGGCGCTGCGGGCGTGTGGCCGACGGCATCTGCATCCGCCTGTACTCGGAGGAGGACTTCGAGGCACGCCCGGAGTTCACCGACCCCGAGATCCTGCGCACCAACCTCGCCTCGGTGATCCTGTCGATGGCGGACCTCGATCTCGGTCCCGTCGACGACTTCCCGTTCGTCGAGCCGCCGGACCGCAAGGCGGTCCGCGACGGCATGACCCTGCTCACCGAGCTGGGGGCGTTGACGGTCGACGACGACGAACGCCCGCACCTGACCGAGGTGGGCCGCGACATGGCCGCGCTCCCCCTCGACCCCCGACTGGCCCGGATGGTGGTGGAGGGCCACCGCAACGGGGCGCTGGGAGACGTGCTCGTGGTGGTCGCCGCCCTCACCGTGCAGGACGTCCGCGAGCGGCCCGCGGAGGAGCGGGACAAGGCCGACCAGTTCCATCGTCGCTTCACCGACAAGACGTCCGATTTCCTGGGCTACCTCAACCTGTGGCGCTACCTCACCGAACAGCGCCGCGAGCTCTCCGGCAGCGCGTTCCGCAAGATGTGCAAGGCGGAGTACCTGCACTGGCTGCGCATCCGCGAGTGGCAGGACCTCAACGCCCAGCTGCGGAGCATGTGCCGCGAACGCGGCTGGCACCCGCCCTCCGGCCAGGCCTCCGAGGACGACCTGCACAAGGCGATCCTCACCGGCCTGCTCACCAATGTCGGCATGCGCGACGAGGACGCCCGCGAGTTCCGGGGCACCCGCGGCATCTGCTTCCAGATCTTTCCCGGCTCGGACCTGGCCCGTAAGCCACCCCGATGGGTCATGGCGTCCGAGCTCGTGGAGACCTCACGGCTGTGGGCCCGCGACGTGGCGCGAATCGACCCCGCGTGGATCGAGCAGCTCGGGGGCCACCTCACCCGTACCCAGTACTCCGAGCCGCACTGGTCGGACGCCCGAGGCGCCGCCATGGCCTACGAGAAGGTCCTTCTGCTGGGCCTGACGGTCGTGGAGGCACGCCGCGTGTTGCTGTCCCGGGTGGACGCTCCCCTGGCGCGGGAGATGCTCGTCCGCCACGGGATCGTCGAGGGCCGCCTCGACACGCGCGTGCCGGTCATCCGTGAGAACGCCGAGGCCGTGGCTCAGGCCAGGGAGTTGGAGACCCGCAGCCGTCGCCGTGACCTGGTGATCGACGACGAGGCCCTGGTGGCGTTCTACCTCGAGCGGCTCCCCGGCGACATCACCTCCGGCCGTCACCTCGAGTCGTGGTGGAAGAAGCGCGGCCACCGCGATCCGGACTCGATCCGGCTGACCCCCGCCGATATCCGCACCTCGGAGGCCGCCCCGGACGCGGGCGACTTCCCGCCGTTCTGGCAGCAGGGCGACCGACGATTCGAGCTGCGCTACGAGTTCGACCCGGGTGGTGCCGCCGACGGCATCACCGTTCGCATCCCGCTGCCCCAGCTGTCCTCGGTGACCACCGCCGGTTTCGAGTGGCTGGTCCCCGGTCTCCGCGAAGAGCTCTACACGGAGATGCTGCGCACCCTTCCCAAGTACCTCCGGCGGCTCTGCTCGCCGCCCGCGGAATACGCCGCCCTGCTCGCCCGGGACGTCACCCCGCGCTCCGCTCCTCTGCCGGTGGCCCTGGCACAGGCGCTGTCCGCGCGGATCGGGACGACGGTCGACCCCCGTGAGTTCGACCCCACGCAACTCCCCGATCACCTGCGGGTGCGGTTCGAGGTGGTCGACGGTGAGAAGGTCGTCGCGTCGGGAACGGACCTCGCGGCGCTGCGGACACGTCTGCGGGACAGGGTGCGCGACACCCTCAACACCCGGCTCGTGCCCGACGACGGGCCGTTCCGCCAGTGGAGTGCCGACACCATCGGAGATCTCGCCCCGTCGGTCACCGGCACGGTGGACGGTGTGGAGGTGACGGTCTACCCCGCCCTGCGCGTCGATGCGGACGGCATCCACCGGGTCGCGTGTGCGACGGAGGAGGAACGCCGGACCAGGCAGGCGTCGGCCGTGCTCACGCTCATTTCGTCCGATCTCGTCTCCGCCTCCTCGATCCTGCGAGGCCGCCCGGTCGAGCAGCGACTGGCCCTGACCCAGTACCCGCACGGGGGCGTCGAGGCACTGGTCTCGGACGCCGCCCTGGCCGCGTGTGGCCGGATCATCGCCCGACGGAAGGGCGTGCCGGTGTTGACGGTGGCGGAGTTCGCGGAGTTGCGGGACGCCGCCAGGGCGGAGGTACCGGGGGCCGTGGCATCGGCGATCTCGACGGTCGTGCCCGCCTTGGTCGCGGCGCAGGAGGTGTCCGTGCGTGTGGCTGAGGCCCCGGCCGAGGTCGCCGAGGCGGTGAGACCGTCACTGGAGTTCCTGGTGGGTAAGGGTTTCCTGGCGCGTCATCCGGTCGACGTGCTGCCGCACCTGGAGCGGCACGTGAAGGCGGTCGGTGTCCGACTCGACCTCGCGGAGAAGTCCCCCGCCCGACATCGGGAACTGACAGCCCGGTTGGCGCGGTCGGAGGAGACCGTCGAGGAGGCGTGCGCGGCTCTGCGGCGTCGGCCCGGCGGCGCGCGCGCGACCCGCGAGCTGCGGTGGTTGCTGGCCGAATACAGGGTAGGGTTGTTCGCCCAGTCCCTCGGCACGGCCCGCCCGGTGTCGGCCGAGCGCATCGACAAGGCGGTCGCGAACGCGCTCGCTCCCCGCGCCCGGCGTTGAGCGCCCGGCGGGTCAGACGTTCGCGCGGCGGCTCAGCGGCTCGCGCGGCGGTCTCTGAGTGCGATGATCTCGCGTTCGAAGTCGTCGGCCGAGCTGAACTGCTTGTAGACGGAGGCGAAGCGTAGGTAGCCCACCTCGTCGAGGTCCTGGAGGGGGCCGAGGATCGCGAGACCGATCTCGTGGGCGGGCACCTCGGACGCGCCGCGTGCGCGGACGGTGTCCTCCACCTGCTGGGCGAGGCGCCGCAGGGCGTCCTCATCGATGGACCGGCCTTGGCAGGCGCGGCGAACTCCCCGGACCACCTTGTCGCGACTGAAGGCCTCGGTGACACCGTTGCGTTTGAGGACCGTCAGCAGTGGCGTCTCGAGCGTCGTGAACCGGTGCCCGCACTCCGGGCACTCCCGGCGGCGCCGGATGGCCTGACCCTCGTCGACCGATCGTGAGTCGATCACCCGGGAGTCCTCGTTGTGGCATGTAGGGCAGTACATTCCCGTGTGGCCCTTCGTCGACCGGACTTCACGCCTCCCGGGACGTGGACCACGGGACGCGGGGACGATTGACCACCGTCCCCGACTCATTCTAGGAGGCAGGTGCGCCGGTCACGCGTAGGCGGGCCCGCCGAGGAACGCCACGGCCAGGAGCATGAGTATCCCGAAGGCGATGCCGCAGGCCAGGAGTGCCCAGGCGGGCACGTCATCGACGACACGGGTCGGAGCCGACGACTCGACGCGGCAGGCGCGCACACTGTCGGACGCCACCGGGCGGGCCTGGACGATCCGCCGCGGAGCCGGTGTGCGGGAGGGCGCCGGTGCGAGGGTGGCGACCCGGTCGGCGGAGGCGCCGCGGTTGGGCGAGGCGGAGTCGCGACGGCCCACCGGCCGCGCGCCGGGTCGGGTCCCGGTACGCCCACGGGCCTGACGCTCACCGGACCGGTCGGGATCCCGGCGGACACCGTCCGCGCTTTGTGCGGGTGCGCGGTGCTCTGCCGCGCAGATCTCCGTCCACCGCGCGGTGGAGTCGGTGTGCGAGTGCATCTCCAGAATGGTCATGTCCACTCCCTGCTCGATACGGTGTGCGAAACGGATTCGCACATCCGTATGGATTTCTGTGTACGTCTGTTCGAATACCGATACGCCTAGAGTTGTATCACGCGACTCCGACACGGTCACCATCCCGCGACGAAAAACTTCGAACATGTGTGTGGCGCTCCCCGCTCGGGGGCGATAGGGTGTACACAGATGACGACGTCGAACATCCATTCGCCGAAGGGACCCGAGATGCCGAAGCCCGACTTCGACTCACTGACAGACCGCCAGAAGAGTGTGCTGCTGCACATCCACGACACGGTCAAGGAGCGCGGCTATCCGCCGAGCATCCGCGAGATCGGGGACGCGGTGGGCCTGCAATCGACGTCGTCGGTAGCGCACCAGCTGCGGACCCTGGAGAAGAAGGGGTTCCTGACCCGGGATCCGCACAAGCCGCGGGCTGTCGATGTCCACGGGGTGCCCGGGCAGAAGACCCGGGGTCGCCGGTCGCCCACCAGCGAGGTCCGACGTCCGAGCGGAGCGGTCGAGCCGGTCTACGTCCCGGTCCTCGGCCGGATCGCGGCGGGTGGCCCCATCCTGGCCGAGCAGGCCGTGGAGGAGGTCTTCCCCCTCCCTACCGACCTCGTCGGGTCCGGGGACCTGTTCATGCTCAGAGTGGTCGGTGAGTCGATGATCGACGCGGCGATCTGCGACGGCGACTACGTCGTGGTGCGGCGGCAGAACGTAGCGGACAACGGCGATATCGTCGCCGCGATGATCGACGGTGAGGCGACCGTGAAGACCTTCCGCAAGGACTCCACCGGGGTCTGGCTCCTGCCCCACAACCCGTCCTTCAGTCCCATCCCGGGCGAGCACGCCACGATTCTGGGCAAGGTCGTCACGGTGTTCCGCAAGCTCTGAACCGGCCCTCGACGACAACGCCGCCTGCCCGGGATCGATCGGGTCAGGCGGCGTCGTCGTCGCAGGGGCCGGTCAGGCGGCCCCGTCGCGCGTACTGCTGTCCGAGACGAATTCGCCGAGCTCACCGGCCACAGAGGCGGGCAGCCGGACCACCAGGCGAGTACCACGGTCGGTGTGCTCCTCCTCGACGACCGCGCCCTCCGTGTGGACTCGTGCGACCACGTCACCCCGGGTGTACGGGACCTCGAGAATCATCTCCCGGTCACCGGAGGCCACGATCTGCACGATCCGTTCGAGCAGCTCGTCGACACCCTGCCCCGTGGCCGCCGAGACGAACACCGCGTCCGGCAGTGCGTGGTGCAGCTCGGTGAGCACCACCGGGTCGGCCGCGTCGATCTTGTTGATGACCACCAACTCGCGGGGGCGTTCGGCGTTCTGCTCCTCCACCACCTCGTTGATCACCTTGCGGACCGCCTCGATCTGGCGAAGGGGGAACGCGTCCGAACCGTCCACGACGTGGAGCAACAACTCGGAGTCGACCACCTCCTCGAGCGTGGATCGGAACGCCTCGACCAACTGCGTGGGCAGGTGTCGGACGAAGCCGACCGTGTCGGTGAACACGACCGATCGCCCGTCGGGGAGGTCGGCGCGGCGGGTGGTGGGATCGAGGGTGGCGAACAGCGCGTTCTGCACGAGGACGCCGGCACCGGTGATCCGGTTCAGCAGGCTCGACTTGCCGGCGTTGGTGTATCCGGCAATAGCGATCGACGGAACGGGCGTGGCGCGCCTGCGGTAGCGCTTGGTGTCGCGGGACTGCTTCATGCCCTTGATCTCGCGACGCAGCTTTGCCATCCGCTCGCGGATGCGGCGCCTGTCGGTCTCGATCTTCGTCTCACCGGGGCCACGGAGACCGACGCCGCCGTTACTGCCGGCCCGGCCACCCGCCTGGCGGGAGAGCGATTCGCCCCACCCGCGGAGACGGGGGAGCATGTATTCCATCTGCGCGAGGGAGACCTGCGCCTTGCCCTCGCGACTGGTCGCGTGCTGGGCGAAGATGTCGAGGATCAACGCCGTCCGGTCGATGACCTTGACGTTGACCGCCTTCTCCAGCGCCAGGAGCTGACCCGGGGTGAGCTCACCGTCGCAGATGACGGTGTCGGCACCCGTCGCGGCGATGACGTCCTTGAGAACGCTCACCTTCCCGGAGCCGATGAAGGTCGCCGCGTCCGGCTTGTCGCGGCGCTGGATGAGAGCGTCGCAGACCTCGGAGCCCGCGGTCTCGGCGAGCTGGGCGAGCTCCGCCATCGCGGCATCCGCCTGGGCTGCGGACCCCTCGGTCCACACGCCGACCAGTACGACCCGCTCCAGTCGGAGCTGGCGGTACTCGGCGTCGTTGACGTCCTGGAGTTCGGTGGACAGACCCGCCACCCGGCGCAGCGAGGATCTCTCCTCGAGCTGCAGTTCGCCGATGGATGGATCGAGGTCGCGTGTCGGCCGCTCGACGGCCGTGTGATCAATAGTCATTCCCCTGCATCATCTCACATCGGGGCCGCGTGTGTCGCGTATGCGGGCGTGTGATACGCCCCGCCGTGGAACCGGCCGCTGGCGACGAGCGCGGACGGGCCGGTGAGAGTCGAGCCCCCGTCGGTCAGGTGGACCTCGGCCTCCCCGCCCGGGACCGACACGACGACGTCTCCGGTGCCGCGTCCGGCGTCGGCCAGCGCGGCGACCGCCGTCGCCACGATGCCGGTCCCGCATGACATCGTCTCCCCCGCTCCCCGCTCGTGCACACGCATGGTCACCCGGCCCTCGGCCAGGGGTGTGGCGATCTCCACGTTGACGCCGTGTGGGAAGAAGTCGCGGTCGAAGGTCGGGGCGTCGCCGACCGGCAGGGCGGCCAGAGCCGCGGCGTCCAGCCCGGGCACGACGCAGGCCAGGTGGGGGTTGCCCATGTCGACGGCCACGCCCGCGAAGGTGCGTCCGCCGAGTTCGGCCGAGGAGAGTCCGAGCAGCCGCGGCTCCCCCATGTCCACCCGAACCACGGCGTCGTCGCCGGAGTGGGACACGATCGTCGCGGGCCGCGGCCCCGAACGCGTGCCGATGGCGATCGTCCCGATGTCGGCCCGGTGCGTGGCCACCAGCGCGTGGGCGAACACCCGGACCCCGTTGCCGCACATCTCGGCGATCGATCCGTCCGCGTTGCGGTAATCCATGAACCAGTCCGCGGGGTCGACCCCGTCCGGTAGCGCGGGGAGGACCCCACGATCGACGAGGGCGCCAGCGGTGGCGATCCGGAGGATCCCGTCGGCACCGATCCCGGCGCGTCGATCGCAGAGCGAGCGGACCAGCGCCTCGTCGAGGTCGAGCTCGGCGTGGTCATCGGGCAGGATCACGAAATCGTTGAGGGTGCCGTGGCCCTTGAGGAAGGCGATGCCGTCGGCGTCCGTCGGCGTGGTGTGCTCCGGAGTCATGTCGCGATCGTACTCGCGACGGACCGGCGTTCCGCACTGCGGAAAAGGCAGATGAAGCGCCACGACGAGGACATTAGAGTCGGTCGGGAGAACGATCCCCTACCTGAGGAGAGCATCGATGTCCGAACGCATCACCGTCGGCGGTATCCAGGTCGACGAGGTCCTCTACGACTTCGTCAACACCCAGGCGATCCCGGGCACCGGGGTCGACCCCGACGCGTTCTGGGCCGGTGCCTCCGAGATCTTCGCCGACCTCGCCCCCCGGAACCGCGAACTGCTCGCCGTGCGGGACGAGCTGCAGTCGAAGATCGACGCGTGGCACCACGAGAACCCGGCACCGATCGACCAGGCGGCGTACAAGGAGTTCCTCCGGGAGATCGGTTACCTCGTGCCCGAGCCCGAGTCGGTCTCGGTCACCACGGAGAACGTCGACGCGGAGATCGCGACCGTCGCCGGTCCGCAGCTCGTCGTGCCGGTCACCAACGCGCGGTTCGCCATCAACGCCGGCAACGCCCGCTGGGGTTCGCTCTACGACGCCCTCTACGGCACCGACGCCATCCCCGAGACCGACGGTGCCGAGCAGGGCGACTCCTACAACAAGGTCCGTGGGGACAAGGTGATCGAGTGGGCACGTGAGTTCCTCGACGACGCGGCGCCGTTGGCTTCCGGCACCCACGTGGGGACCACCGGGTACGCGGTCGTGGACGGCACGCTGCAGGTCACGCTCGCGGACGGCGCGACCACCGGGCTGGCCGACCCGGAGAAGTTCGTGGGCTACCTCGGGGACACCGCCAGCCCCTCCTCGGTGCTGCTGCGCAACAACGGCCTGCACATCGACATCCAGATCGACCCGGACTCCCCCATCGGCTCGACGGACGCGGCCGGCGTCAAGGACGTGGTCCTCGAGTCCGCCGTCACGACGATCATGGACTTCGAGGACTCCGTCGCCGCTGTCGACGCCAAGGACAAGACGCTCGGCTACCGCAACTGGCTCGGCCTGATGAAGGGTGACCTCTCCGAGGAGATCAGCAAGGGCGGCAAGACGTTCACCCGCGTCCTCAACGACGACCGCGTCTACACCTCTCCGGACGGCTCCGGGGAGGTCCGCCTCCACGGGCGCTCGATGCTGTTCGTCCGCAACGTCGGCCATCTCATGACGAACCCCGCGGTCCTGGACGCCGAGGGCAACGAGCTCCCCGAGGGGATCCTCGACGCGCTGATCACCGCGCTGGCGGGCATGCACGGGATCGCGGAGGGCAACGAGCGCGGCAACAGCCGCAGCGGGTCGATCTACATCGTCAAGCCCAAGCAGCACGGGCCCGACGAGGTCGCGTTCACCACCGAGCTGTTCGGCCGCGTCGAGAAGCTCCTCGGCCTGCCGACCAACACTCTCAAGGTCGGCATCATGGACGAGGAGCGCCGCACGTCGGTGAACCTCGCCGCCTGCATCGCGGAGGCCACGGAGCGTGTCGTGTTCATCAACACCGGGTTCCTCGACCGCACCGGCGACGAGATCCACACCTCCATGGAAGCCGGGCCGATGATCCGCAAGGGCGAGATGAAGTCCGCGCGCTGGATGAACGCCTACGAGGACTTCAACGTCGACACCGGCCTGGCGTGTGGTCTCCGGGGCCGCGCGCAGATCGGCAAGGGCATGTGGGCGAAGACCGACCTCATGGCGGAGATGCTCGCCGAGAAGATCGGCCAGCCGCAGGCCGGCGCCAACACCGCCTGGGTCCCGTCGCCGACCGGTGCGACCCTCCACGCGACCCACTACCACCGCGTCGACGTCCTGGCCCGCCAGGAGGAGCTCCTCGCCGGCGGTCGTCGCGCGAGCGTTGACGACATCCTCACGGTGCCGCTCGCCCCGAACACCGACTGGTCGGACGAGGAGAAGAAGGAGGAGGTCGACAACTCCTGCCAGACCATCCTCGGTTACGTCGTCCGCTGGGTCGAGCAGGGTATCGGCGTCTCGAAGGTGCCGGACATCCACGACGTGAACCTCATGGAGGACCGAGCCACCCTGCGGATCTCCTCGCAGCTGTTGGCCAACTGGATCCGCCACGGCATCGTCACGGCCGAGTTCGTGGAGGATTCGCTGCGCCGTATGGCCGAGGTCGTCGACAAGCAGAACGCGGGCGACGACGCCTACCGGAACATGGCGCCGGACGTCGAGTCCTCGATCGCTTGGCAGGCGGCCCGCGAGCTGATTCTCGAGGGCACCACGCAGCCGTCGGGCTACACCGAGCCGATCCTGCACCGCCGTCGCCGCGAGTTCAAGGCCGCCAACGGGCTCTGACCCCTGCGGGAATCCGCTACTCCCCCTCCGCATCCGCTACCCCTGTACAGGTAGCGAATCCGGGCCGGAAGTAGCGGATTTCCGCTATCAGGACGGCGCCACGCCGCACGGTCGGTCAGCCGAGGAGCCCCTCCACCGCGGCCCTCAGGACGTCGACGGCGGCGTCCCTGCGGTCGCGGGTGAACCGCGCCTCGGGCCCGGAGGCGGAGATCGCGAACGCGGCGTCGCCGGTGCCCACGGCGATGGCCACGCACCGCACCCCTTCCTCCTGCTCGGACTCGTCGGTGGCGAAGCCCCGGCGTCGGACCTCGTGGATCTGCTCGATCAGCGCACCGACCTCGACGAGGGTCGAGTCGGTGTAGCGGCGCATGCCGGCCCGTTCCAGCATGGCGCGGATCTCGGCGTCGTCATCGCCCGCCACGAGGGCCTTGCCCACCGCCGTGCAGTGGACCTCGACGCGCCGCCCCACCTCCGTGAACATCCGCATCGAGTGGGGCGAGGGCACCTGGGCGAGGTAGACTACACCGTCGCCCTCTCGGACGGCGAGGTTGGCGGTCTCCCCGGTGCCCTCGACGACGGCCCGCAGCACGGGCTCCGCCCACGAGACGGTCGCGCGCTCGGCCGCGTCCCCGATCCGTTGGAGGCGGGGGCCGAGGAGGTAGCCGCGGCCGGCGTCACGGCGGAGGTGTCCGCTCTCGGCGAGGGTGCCGCAGAGCCGGTGGACGGTCGCGGCGGCCAGACCGGTGTCGGCGACCAGTTCACCGAGGCTGGCGCGCCCCCCGCGGCGGGACAGGGCGTCGAGCAGCGAGAACGCGCGGTCGACGGACTGGACGCGGGACCGCCCGCCGCCGGGCGCGGTCATCGGGATCCCTCCCCCAGGATCCGCAGCGCCGCGTCCAGCGGGCGCGGGGCGTCGTCGGCCCGGTCGCGGGTGTCGGTGTCTATCCACCGGATCCGGTGGTCGCGGCCGAACCAGGACCGTTGACGGCGGACGTAGCGGCGGGTGCCGATGACCGTCCGCTCCTCCGCACGGGCCAGCCCGTCGTCGTCGATGCGCAGGGCGTCGTCCATCTCGTCGAGGACCTGGGCGTAGCCGATCGCCCGGCGGGCCGTGACGCCCTCGAGGAGCCCGACTCCGACGAGGCCCCGCACCTCCTCGACGAGCCCGTCGGCGAACATCGTCGAGGTCCGGGCGGCCAGCCGGTCGTCAAGCTCGGGCAGCGCGCACCGCAGGCCGATCAGACGGGTGCCGAATCGCGGCTCGCCGATGGTCGGTCGGGACGCGGAGAACGGCCGCCCCGTGAGCTCGACGACCTCCAGTGCGCGGACGGTGCGCCGCGGGTCGGTGGGCAGGATGGTCCGCGCCGCCTCGGGGTCGACCCGTGCGAGTTCGTCGTGCAGGGCGCGGACGCCGATCTCCTCCAGCCGCCGCTCGTAGCGAGCACGCACCTCCGGATCGGTGTCGGGGATGCTCCACCCGTCCACGAGCGCCTGGATGTACATCATCGACCCACCGCACAGGATCGGCACGTGCCCGCGGTCACGGATCTCGGCGATCTCCCGCTCGGCCTCATCGCGGAAGTCGGCGACGCTCGCGGTGTCGGTGACATCGAGGACGTCGAGTCGGTGATGCGGGATGCCGCGACGCTCCTCGGGCCTGAGCTTGGCGGTGCCGATGTCCATGCCGCGGTACTGCTGCATCGCGTCGCAGTTGACGACTTCGCCGCCGAGGCGTTTGGCCAGATCCAGCGCGAGCTCCGATTTGCCGGTGCCCGTGGGCCCGATCACGGCGACGGGGGCCGGGCCGGTCATGACCACCACCCGCAGTGGTAGCCGACGCCGAACGGCGCCCAGGACAGCCGTTCTCGCGCGGCGCGCCCGTCCACGAGGTCGGCGAGGACGAGCCACGCGGCACGGCTCCACCACCCGATCTCCTCGGCGACGTCAGCCCCGGGGTCGGGGAGCCCGCCGGGGTCTCGGAGCCACCGGCCGAGCCGGGCGTCCAGGTCGACGCCGCGCGTGTCCTCGGGGACGGGGGCGCGCGGCGCGAGGGAGGCGGG
>NZ_JAALDU010000267.1 GCF_014145015.1 Dietzia sp. E1
CGAGCGCCAGGAGAACAAGGACAAGACCGGCGTCTTCACCGGCGCCTACGCCGTCAACCCGGTCAACGGCGAGCAGGTCCCGGTGTTCGTCGCCGACTACGTCCTCATGGGCTACGGCACCGGCGCCATCATGGCCGTGCCCGGCCACGACGCGCGCGACCACGAGTTCGCCCTGGCGTTCGGGCTGCCCATCCGGCAGGTCGTGGCGCCCGCCGACGGGCGCGAGCTCGACGTGCAGGCCGAGGCCTACGCCGGCGACGGCGTGGCCGTGAACTCCACCAACGACGAGGGGCTGTCCCTCGACGGCTTGGGCGTGGACGAGGCCAAGGCCGCCACCATCGCCTGGCTCGAGGGGGAGGGCACCGGCGAGGGCACCGTCCAGTACAAGCTCCGCGACTGGCTGTTCGCCCGGCAGCGCTACTGGGGCGAGCCGTTCCCCGTGGTCTACGACTCCGACGGCGTGCCCCACGCGCTGCCCGAGGAGATGCTGCCCGTCGAGCTGCCCGAGGTCGAGGACTACAAGCCCGTCTCGTTCGACCCCGACGACGCCGACTCGGTGCCGTCCCCGCCGCTGGCCAAGGCGACCGAGTGGATGACGGTCGAGCTGGACCTCGGTGACGGGCTCAAGACCTACACCCGCGACGCCAACGTCATGCCCAACTGGGCCGGCTCCAGTTGGTACCAGCTGCGCTACATCGACCCCACCAACTCCGAGCAGCTCTGCGCGATCGAGAACGAGCGTTACTGGACCGGCCCGCGCCCCGAGATCCACGGCGCCGGCGACCCGGGCGGCGTGGACCTCTACGTGGGCGGCGTCGAGCACGCCGTGCTGCACCTGCTGTACTCGCGGTTCTGGCACAAGGTCCTGTTCGACCTCGGCCACGTCACCAGCGAGGAGCCCTACCGGCGCCTGTTCAACCAGGGGTACATCCAGGCCTTCGCCTACACCGACTCCCGCGGCGTCTACGTGCCCGCGGCCGAGGTGACCGAGCGCGACGGGAAGTACTACTGGACCGACGCCTCCGCCGGCGCGGACGCCACCGAGATCGAGGTGTTCCAGGAGTACGGGAAGATGGGCAAGTCGCTCAAGAACTCCGTCTCCCCCGACGAGATCTGCGACTCCTACGGTGCCGACACGCTGCGCGTGTACGAGATGTCCATGGGCCCGCTCGACACCTCGCGCCCCTGGGCCACCAAGGACGTCGTGGGCGCGCACCGCTTCCTGCAGCGGCTGTGGCGCGTGGTGATCGACGAGTCCACCGGTGAGGTCCGGGTGACCGACGCCGAGCCGGGCGAGGACGTGCTCAAGGCGCTGCACCGCACCATCGCCGGTGTCCGCGACGACTACGCCGGCCTGCGGGACAACACCGCGATCGCCAAGCTCATCGAGTACGTCAACACCCTGACCAAGGCGTACCCCACCGAGGGGCCGGGCGCCCCTCGCTCGGTCGTCGAGCCGCTGGTCCTCATGGTCGCGCCGGTCGCCCCGCACCTCGCCGAGGAGCTGTGGGCCCGACTCGGGCACACCGGCTCGCTGGCCCACGGCCCGTTCCCGACCTTCGACGAGTCGTACCTGGTCGAGGACTCGGTCGAGTACCCGGTTCAGATCAAGGGCAAGGTGCGCTCGCGCATCACCGTGCCCGCCGACGCCTCGCCGGTCGACGTCGAGGCCGCCGCCCTGGCCGACGCCAAGGTCCAGGAGAACCTGGGCGGCGCCGCGCCCAAGAAGGTGATCGTGGTGCCGGGCAAGATGGTCAACATCGTGCCCTGACCCTGGTGCTACTGCTGACGCGCGCCGAAATCCGCTACCCGGACTCGGGATCCGCTACTCGTATGGGAGTAGCAGATCCGGAGGGAGGGTAGCGGATTTCGGGTTGGCGGGCGCGTGCCGGGCGGGGTGCCCGGGCACCGGGGCCGTGCGCGGCTCAGCCGCGCTGGACGAACACCGCCGACGACGAGATGAGCAGGTACGCGGTGGTGACCATCCACATCGCGTAGGTCGCGTACAACCACGGCCGCCAGCGGATCCGCGCCTGCCACCGCCGGTACGTCTTCACGGCGGACGTGATGGCCAGCACGATCGACAGCAGCAGCGGGATGATGACCACCTCGACGCGGTCGGAGGTCAGACACAGCGCGCCCTGGTCGGCGCACTCGTCCCCGACGCCGCCACGGATCAGCACGATCACCACGGCCAGGGCCACGACCGCGAGCGTGGACAGCAATACGAACCGGAACGCCTGATTGCCCTGACGCTCGTTCCGCTCCAGTCGCTCGAGCGGGTCGTTGAGCTCCCCGAACTCGGCGGATGTCATTCAGCCCTCCTTGGTGAATCCGTTGTGTCCGCCCGCCGCGGCCACCTCGTCCACTGTCTCGATCCCGAGATGCTCATCCGTCACGGGCGGGAAGAGCGGGCCCCCGCCGAAGGCACCCCGGTGCGACAGCGGCACCTCGCCGTCGTCGTTCCTTATCCCCTTCTCGCGACCGTACTCGGCCGTGATGACGGTCGAGCCGCTCATCCGCGTGAGGTCGGGGTCGTCGGCGAGGGCGGCGATGACGCGACCGACGAACGTCGGGTCCTCGGCGCGGGCCAGCGGGAAGCCGTTGAAGTCCTCCATGCCGGTGGACAGCAGCAGCTCGGTGCGGATGAGTCCCAGCCACAGGGAGAGGGTGAAGACCCCGGTGCCGGCGAGTTCGTGCGCCATGTCGGAGGCCATCTTGTCGAGAGCGGTCTTGCTCATGCCGTAGAGGACCGTGTGGAACGGCGCGCGCGAGCCGAACGACGAGATGTTGATGATCAGGCCCGAGCCCTGCGGGACCATGATCTTGGCGGCCTCGACGGACGCGACGTAGTGCGCGCGCAGGCCGATGCCCATGAGCGCGTCCCAGTCGCCGGCGGGGCGTTCCCAGAACTTGCCGTTGAACCCTATGAAGCCCTTGGGGTTGGTCCACACGTTGTTGACCAGGAGGTCCAGGCGGCCGGTCTCGTCGGCGATCCGGGCGACGACGGCGAGGATCTCCTCGTCCCGGGAGTGGTCGCACTCGAGTGGACGGATCCGGCCCGGGGCGCCGTCGGCTGCGTCGACGGTGCCCTGCAGTCGCTCGGCGGACCGTCCGGTGACATACACGTCCCACCCCGCGTCGGCGAGCGCGGTGGCCACCCCGCGGCCGACCCCGCGGCTGCCACCGGTGACCAGCGCGACCCGGGCGCTCACGAGTCGGCTCCCTCGGTGGCCGCACCCGGGACGACGCTGACCTCCGGGTAGGTCACGGTCGCCTCGTCGAGGGTGCGGGTGATGGACCAGCCGGGCGTGAACAGGCACTCGGCCATGACCCAGCGGTCGTCCTCGATCACGTAGACGTCCGAGTACTCGCCGGTCGAGAGGGTCTCCGTGCCCTTGTCCCGGTCGATCTGACGGAACTGCAGGGTCCACGTGCCGGTGGCGCGGTTCGGCGGGCTGCTCGGTCCGCCGGACTCGATGGTGATGGAGGGCATGAAGCCGTGGTGCATGTCGAGGATGCGGGGCCCGCCGTCGGCGGCGGTGGCCAGGGCGATCTGCCGGAAGATGCCGACCATGGTGTCGGGGTCGGTCCGACCGAGGGGACCGAAATCCAGCACGCCGCCTGTCGCCACGAAGCACGAGCGGAAGCCGTCCGGGTCCTTGGCATCGCATGCCCGCCAGTAGCGGTACTTCAGCTGCTCGATCGCCTCGCGGGCGCGCCTTTCCTCCTCGTACTGCATACGGCCACGTTAGCGTAGGGATCATGAGCCGAACACTGGTCGAGTTATCCGACCGCTGGGACCTGCAGGACCTCATGACCAGGTACGCGACCTGCATCGACGCCCGCGACTTCGAGGGTCTGGACCGGGTCTTCACGCCGGACGCGCGGGTGAGCTACGAGGCCTCCGGTGGGCCCGACGACACCTACCCGGCGATCCGTGCGTGGCTGGCCGAGATGCTGCCGGTCTTCGCGGCCACCCAGCACCTCATGGCAAACCTCGAGGTGAGCCTGGACGGGGACTCGGCGACGGGCCGGTGCATGTGCTTCAACCCCATGGCGCTGCGGCCCGTGGAGGAGAAGGACCAGCAGGTGTTCTTCTACGGGCTCTGGTACGTCCTCGAGTTCGTCCGCACGGACGCCGGCTGGCGGATCTCGCGGCTGACGCAGCAGCAGGCGTACCACCACAATCTGCCCTGAGACCGCCGCGGCGCGCGGTCGGTCAGACGGTCCCGCAGGAGTTCGGCGCGGGACGGTCGTGCACCCGGTCCATGAGGTAGCGGGCGTTGGTCGCGCGCTCGGACAACATCGGGATCGCATGGTCGATCACCAGACCCGGGGCCAGGGCGGGCACCTCGGCGGTCCGCAGCTCGACGGTGGTGCCCTGCGCGCACCAGTTCCGGACGAGGTCGACGGCGGTGTCGTGCGGCACAACGTCGTCATTCCGCCCGATCAGGACGAGCGACGGGACCGCCGGCGCCTCGTCGCCCAGGTTGTAGCCCTCGAGGACACGCATGATCTCCGGCTCGGACCGGGCCGCGTCGGCGAGGGAGCGGCCGTCCCGGGTGAACTCGGTGGTCCGGCGCAGGCCGTAGGCGAAGCCGGTCTCGGCGACGCACTGCCCGGCGGTCACCTCGAGCATCCGGCGGCCCTCGTCGTTGAGCTGGCGGTCGAACGCCTCTCGCAGCTCGGGGTGGACCTGCAGGATCCCGTTGATCGCGTAGCCCACGGCGCCGGTGAGCAGGCCGCCGTCAACTCGCTCGAGCGTGCCGATCATGTCCGACGGTGGCGCACCCGCGGCGATGCCCACGAGGTTGACGTCCGGCGCGTAGGTCGGCTGCATCTCACCGGCCGCCGCGGCGGCGCCACCGCCCTGGGAGTAGCCGCTGACCACGGTCTTGGAGTCGGGAGCGAGATCGGTGCCCGGGAGGCGCAGCGCGGCGCGTGCGGCGTCCAGCGCGGAGCGGCCCTGCGAGTCGCGGTTGACGTACGGGTGGTGGCCGGGAGTGCCGAGGCCCTCGTAGTCGGTGACGACCACGGCGAAGCCCTCCTGGACCATCGTCAGGGCGTCGATCACCGCGTAGCCGGCGGCCGCCGACAGCGGTGCGGTCTGTACGCCGAGCCCGACCTCCATGGACTTGGACGGCGCGCACTGATCGCCCTGGCCCTGGGTGCCGGGCGTGACGACGGCGAGCGGCCGCGGGCCCGGCCCGGTCCACGGGGTCTTGGGCTGGAGATACGTGCCGGTGACGGCGATCGGCCCGCCCGCCGCACCGGTGGAGCGGTACATGATCCGCTGCGCGTCGGCGGGCAGTGCGCCGCCGTTCGCCAGGTCGGGGAAGCTGGGCGTGATGGTCATGGGCTCGGTGCGGATGACCGTGCCCGGCTCGGCGGGCAGGTCGGCCGGCGGCGTGTAGAACGCGCTGCGGTCGGGCGTGTTGGACGACCCCTGCGCGGTGGCCTCCGGGGCGGCGGGCGAGACGGCGGGGGCCAGGGACATCGCGACGCCCAGGGCGAGCGCCCCCACGACGGCGGACAGTCCGGGCGTTCTCCTGCGGCGGCTGGTCGGTGATCTCACAAGTGCTCCCCGGGGGTCGAGACGGTGGGTGGTCCGCGAGGACCGTGAACTGGACAAAACCCTAGCGTGTGTCATGTTCGGCCGGTGGTGCACCTCAGGAGTCGATTCTGATCACCGTGAACTTCACGGTGGCCACTGTCGTACGCCGCTGTTACGGTGAGCCCGTGCCAAAAGATGTGCTGATGTGCTGGCGACGCGTACCGGAGAGGTCCCGCGTCGCCCACGCCGTCATGGCGTAGCACGGACGACGCGCGGGCCCACCGGAGAAGGGCGGGCCGCGGTCGGTATCAGCGGCGGTCCGCGCCGGAACCCGGGTCCATGCTCATGACCCCACGGCGGCGGAAATCAGATCCGCGCCGGCTCACTTCAGGAGAGTTTCCAGGTGACCGTAAGTCCCGACACCACGTTCCACGCGCTGGAGGACACCGATGTCCTCGTGAGCGCGCGATCGTTGGCCGAGTACACGGACATGTTCGGTTTGAACGGGGCTGACCTGCAGGGCCGGATCGTGGACTGCCCGGGCGGCGCGGCCAGCGCGGTGGCGGAGATCTGCGCGGCCGGTGGGGACGCGATCGCGGTGGACCCGCAGTACGCCCGGGGCGCGGACGACCTCCGCGGCCGGATCCTCGCGGACGTCGACCGGTCGGTGGCGCAGAAGCAGGCGCGCGAGGTGGACTTCGACTGGGACGTCCGCGGCGGCGTCGTGGGACACGAGGCGATCCGTCGCACGGCAGCCGACCGGATGCTCACGGACCTGGAGGCCTCGCCCGAGCGGTACATCGCCGGGGCGCTGCCGTCGCTGCCGTTGGCCAGCGACTCGGCCGACCTCGTGCTGTGCTCGCACCTGCTGTTCACGTACGCCGACCGGATGGATCTGTCGGACCACGTCGACGCGATCGTCGAGATGGCGCGGATCGCGCCGGAGGTGCGGATCTACCCGCTGGTCGATCACCTCGGCAATCCGCTGCCGGAGCTGGTCCGCAGCGTGATCGCCCGGCTCAAGAAGGAGCGGCTGGCCAGCCGGATCGAGCCGGTCATCCGGCCGTTCCAGCTCGCGGCCACGACGCGGCTGGTGGTGGAGCGGATGAACCACCAGCGGCCCTGACCCTCAGCCCAGCGGGCCCGGCGAGAGCCGGAGGATCTCCTGGCCGGTGAACGGGGAGACCTCGGCGCTGGCGACCAGCGGCTGAGGGCCGCCCACCTCGATCGTCTGGCCGGGCACGAACACGGTGCCGGTCGCCAGCGAATAGGCCACGAGATTGCACATCTCGGAGTACACGGCCGCCGGCGCGGCGTCCACGTCCAGGCGCTCGAGGTCCATCCGGCCGAACCTGCCCATCCCCGTGGTGTAGACGCACGACGTGGACTCGGACTGCATCCCCGCCCGCACCCCGACGAGCACCGGCGCCGGCACCGGGTTGCCCGTCACGAGATCGCGGTACGGGCCGGCCGGCAGGGTCGCCGCGGCGCCGCCCACGGTGACGGCCACCGCGCCGGGTAGCGCGGTCAGTGCTGCCGTGACGTTCGCGACCGCCAACTCGCAACGGAGCGTATCGAGCCGCGGGTCCAGGTACTCGGGATCGGTGGGCTCGCCGTCGTCGCCGACCGGTCCCCACCGGAACGCCGCCACCACGACCTGGGACCGGTGCGTCTCCACCACGGCCTCGCCGCCGTTCCACGCGGCCAGGTCGCGCGTGTACTGGGCGGCCTCCGGCACGGGGGCGTCGATCGAGGAGACGATGACCGTCGCGTCCTCGATGTACACCGCCGTGGCGGGGTCGTCCTCGGTGCCGCGCTCGACCTCGTAGGAGCCCTCGAAGATCTCGGCGAGCAGTTCACCGATCTCGTCGTAGCCGGGGGCGGGCCGGTCGAGCAGCACGATCGCCACGGGCGTCTGCTTCCACGACAGGTCCTCGCCGGTCCGCGGGTCGACGGCGGGCGGCTGGTCCTGCGGCTGCTCGGGCTGGCCGGGCTGCGGGGAGTCGGTCATGCACGACAGGCTAACCCGCGTCCCGGCGGCCGCGACACGTCCGGCCCACGACGCGACCGGACGCCACGCGCCCGGCCCGCCACGCGCCCGGCCGCCCGGCGGGCGCTCAGTTGAGCAGGAAGTCGATCACCAGGCGCTCGAACTTGTCCTTCTGCTCGATCATCGCCCAGTGGCCGCAGCGGGAGAACGAGTGCAGCTCGGCGCGGGGCAGCTGCCGGAACGCGAAGTGCGCCTGCTCGTAGGGGAGCATGCGGTCGTCGCGGCCCCAGATGAGCAGGGTCTCCTGCTTGATCTGGGAGGCGCGGGCGTACAGCGGGGTGTAGGCGTTCTCGGGCTTGAGGATGGAGCCGAAGATCGAGTACATGCGCTCGACGGCGCCCGGCGCGGTCGCGGCCTCGGTGCGGGCGCGGATCAGCTCGGGGGAGACGATCTTCTTGTTGCCGACCATCGTGTCGACCCAGGCGCCCATCTTCTCGTCGGTCGGATCGGCGAGGAACTCGAACAGGCGGCGCGAGCCCTCGCTGGGGTCGGGCGCGAACAGCGGCGCGGCGAGGCCGCCGGGGCCCATGAGAGCCATCTTGCGGACGCGGTCCGGGTAGGCCAGGGCCGTCTCGCACGCGACGTTGCCGCCCATGGAGTTGCCGACGATGTCGACCTTCTCGATGCCCTTGGCCTCGCAGAATGCGTCGATCGCCTCGGCGGCGATCATCGGGTAGGCCTTCTCCCACTCCAGGTCGGAGCTCTTCCCGAAGCCCGGCATGTCGAGCAGGATGGTGTGGAACCGCTCGGCGAAGACCGGGAAGTTGCCGGAGAAGTTGGACCACGCGGTGACGCCCGGACCGGATCCGTGGAGGAACAGGACGGGCACCGCGCTCTCGGGCTCGGCCGTGCCCGCTGCGCTCGTGGCCCGCCCTGCCTCGTGGTAGTGCAGCTCGAAACGGCCGGCGGTGATGGTCTTGCTGGTGGACTCGAAGTCGAGGGCGCTCATCTTCTCAACGGTACTAGAACGCGTTCTAGGAATCGCGCTGTCCCGGCAATCTAGCGGCCCGGCGAACCCGGCATCGCCCCGAAATGATGTCAGCCGCGCGGGGAGTCCCTGAAACATCCCCGCGCGGCGATGACGAGACTCTAACCCGTGACTGCGCGATGTGACAAGTCTGTAACGATTATTGCGCAGGTCACACTGTGAGCATTCGAGCGCGCGCCCTGACGTGCGGGAATGCGCGGTGTTAAGTGGACGACCGCACCGAACGGGGGTGTTCGAGGTGATTTGAATCACCCCATCCTCCCGTCACCCCATCACCCGCGTCAGGAACGCGGTCGCATCCGGGGTCGCGGCGTACACGGTCCCGCTGTGGTCGCGGTCCGGGTAGACGCGCAGCTCGAGCGGCTGCCGGTTGAGCGTCATCTCCGCGGCGAGCGACAGGGCCGACGGCGCGGGCACGTCCACATCGAGCAGTCCCTGGCCGAGGAACACGGGCCGGTCGTACCCGGTCGCCGGCGTGCCCATGTAGCGGCGCAGGTGGCCGAACACGTCGGGGATCTCCTGGAGGGGCCGCGAGAGCGCCTGCGAGATCTGGAATCCGCCCACCTTCTCGCGCATCGCCGCGTAGCAGAGGGTCTCGGCGGCGTCGACCATCTCGCGCCCGGCCGGCGTGAGGTAGCCGTTGATGTCGAGCTCGGGGTGCTGATCGCGGAACCCGGCGAGGATGTACATCGCATAGACGTTGAGTCCGGTCGGTAGCTGTACGGGCGGGAAGCCGGGCCCGCCCCACTGGAAGATGTGCTCGATGTTCGCCGGGGCCCCGGTGGCCACGACGCCGCGGTAGTCGAGCCCGGCGGGCGCGCCGAGTTCGGTGGCGCGGACCGCGGTGTTGAGCGCGGCCCCGGCGCCCTGCGACTGGCCGACCAGTGCCCAGGTGGGGGAGAGGGGCAGGCCGGCGGAGCGTGCGGCAATCACCGAGTCGACGATCGCCTGGCCGGTGGCCGGCCCGTTGAGGTAGCTGAGCAGCCCGGGCGTGCCCAGGCCTATGTAGTCGGAGGCGACCACCGCGTAGCCCCGGTCGAGCCAGTGGCCCAGGTACTCGGCGTCACGCTCGGAGCGGGGCTGGGTGGAGGGCGCGCAGTCGTCGCCCAGGCCGGTGGTGCCGTGCGCCCACGCGATGACCGGCCAGCCGCCCTCCGGCGCGGCACCGTGGGGCAGGAACACCGCCGACCCGGAGATCGCGGGCCGGCCGTGCTGGTCGAGGGTGCCGTAGACCTGCCGCACCGCCCGTCCGGCCTGCGGC
>NZ_JAALDU010000268.1 GCF_014145015.1 Dietzia sp. E1
GCGGCGGGCGGCCCTGCTCGATATCGTCACCGGCGAGGCGGGGATCGTCGTGGGCACCCACGCCCTGATCCAGGACTCGGTGGACTTCTTCGACCTGGGCCTGGTGGTGGTGGACGAGCAGCACCGCTTCGGGGTGCGACAGCGTGACCGCCTGCGGTCCAAGGGCCGCGCCGGCATGGTGCCGCACCTGCTGGTGATGACCGCGACCCCCATCCCGCGGACGATCGCCATGACGGTGTTCGGCGACCTGGAGGTCTCCGAGCTCGACGAGCTCCCCGGGGGTCGGCGTCCGATCTCGACGTCCGTCGTGCCCGCGCGGGAGCGGCCGGCGTGGTTGGTGCGGGCGTGGCAGCGGGTGCGCGAGGAGGTGGCCGCCGGCCACCGGGCGTACGTGGTGTGTTCCCGCATCGACGCCGACGACGGCAGGTCCGACGACGGGACGAAGGGGGACGACGACGAGGGCGGCGACAGACCGCCGTTGGTCGCCGCCGTGGATCTGCACGAGTACCTGTCCACCGGCCCGCTGGCCGGGCTGAGGATCGGCCTCCTGCACGGCCGTCTCCCGTCGGAGGAGAAGGACGCCACCATGGCCGATTTCGCCGCGGGCCGCCTCGACGTGCTCGTGTCCACGACCGTCATCGAGGTCGGGGTGGACGTCCCCGAGGCCACGGTCATGGTGGTGATGGACGCCGAGCGATTCGGCGTCAGCCAGCTCCACCAGCTGCGCGGTCGGGTCGGCCGCGGCGGGCTCCCGGGACTGTGCCTTCTCGTGACCAACTCCCGCGCGGGGAGCCGGTCCATGGAACGGCTCGACGCGGTCGCCGCCACGACCGACGGGTTCGTCCTGGCCCACCTGGACCTCGTCCAGCGGCGTGAGGGGGACGTCCTGGGTGACGCGCAGTCCGGGGCGCTGTCGGCGCTACGGCTGCTGTCGGTGGTCGACGACGGGGACGTCATCGAGATCGCGCGCCGCCACGCCGAGGAGATCCTCGAGGCGGACCCGGGCCTGCACCGGCATCCCGCCCTCGCCGAGCGCGTCCGCCGCCTGGCCGGCTCCGAGGACTCCGACTACCTGTTCCGATACTGACCCGACGGGAACCCGAATGACCCGCATCATCTCCGGCCGCCTGCGCGGACTGTCGATCGCCGTGCCGCCGGCCGGGACACGACCCACCACGGACCGGGTCCGCGAGGCGCTCTTCAGCGCCATCGACAGCCGGGTGGACCTCGACGGCGCCGCCGTCCTCGACCTGTTCGCCGGGTCCGGGGCGCTCGGACTCGAGGCCCTGTCCCGGGGAGCCGACACCGCGTGGTTCGTGGAGGAGAACCACCGTGCGGTGGCCTGCCTGAAGAAGAACACCGCAGGGGCCTCGTCGTCGTCGCCCTCCCTGCGCCTCACCGTGAGACGGGCGGCGCTCCCGGCGGCCCTCGAGGGCGGTTGCCCCGTGCCCGGCGGGTTCCACCTGGTCCTGGCCGACCCGCCGTACGAGCGCTCGGCCGTGCTCGACGAGCCGGTCCTGGGCGCGCTGCTCGAGGGGGGCTGGCTCGCCGAGGACGCCCTGGTGGTGTGGGAGCGCTCGAAGCGCGACCCCGCCGTGCGCTGGCCCGCCGGCTACGACGTCGTCTTCGAGCGCACGTACGGGGAGACCACGATCGAGATGGCCAGGCCTGTTGATACGGTCGCCCCATGACGACCGTCGTGTGCCCAGGCTCCTTCGACCCGGTGACCCTCGGGCACCTCGACATCATCCGCCGCGCCGCGGAGCTGTTCGACGACGTGATCGTGTGCGTGGTCGCCAACCCCAACAAGCAGGGCACCTTCACGATCGACGAGCGCAAGGCGCTCATCGACGAGGTGTGCGCGGACATGCCCGGCGTGCGGGTGGACAGCTTCTACGGACTGCTCGTGGACTACTGCCGCGACCAGGGGGCGACGGCCGTCATCAAGGGCCTGCGCGACTCCACCGACTACGACTACGAGCTGCCGATGGCCCACATGAACCGGTCCATCGCGGGCATCGACACCGTCTTCCTGCCCACCCGGGCCGACCTCGCGTTCGTGTCCTCGTCCCTGTGCCGCGAGGTGACCCGGCTCGGCGGCGACGTCTCGCACCTGTTGCCGGAGCCGGTCGCCGTCGCACTGCGGCAGCGCCTGGGCTGAACCGTCGCGCTGCGGGAACGCCTCGGCCGAAATCGCCCGACCACCGGACACACCGCCCGCGCACCGGGCCGCCGTCGTGTGTTGCGGGCACACTGGTGGGACAACTGAGACGATCCGGTGAAGGGACGAGCGTGTACCGAGTGTTCCAGGCCCTCGACGAGCTGAACGCGATGATCGAGGACGCCCGCAGTCTGCCCATGACCGCGAACTGCGTGGTGCCCCGGCACGAGTCCCTGCTGTTGCTCGACGACATCCGCGACTCCTTCCCCGGTGAACTCGACGACGCCCAGGACGTGCTGGACCAGCGCGACCGGGTGCTCGCGGAGGCCGACGCCACCGCCCGCGAGACCATCGCCGCCGCCGACGCCGAGGCGGACCGGACCCTGCGCGACGCCCGCGAGGACGCCGACGCGATGCTCGCCGACGCCAAG
>NZ_JAALDU010000026.1 GCF_014145015.1 Dietzia sp. E1
CGCGGATGCTCTACGACCTGGCCCGGGGCGACGACCCCGAGGCAGCGCGACGCGCGTTCACCGCCATGATGAGCATGGTCAAGCTCGACGTCGCCACGCTCGAGGCCGCCGCCCGCGGGGACTGAGCCCCGCGGACGACGGCCGGGAGGACGGATCAGAGGCCGGGGCGCTTGCCGATCGTCAACGTGACCTCACCGGTGTGGGCGAAGAAGTCCTCGCCCTTGTCGTCGACGACGATGAACGCGGGGAAGTCCTCGACCTCGATCTTCCACACCGCCTCCATGCCGAGTTCCTCGTACTCGATGACCTCGACGTGCTTGATGCAGTCCTGCGCCAGGCGGGCGGCCGGGCCGCCGATCGAGCCCAGGTAGAAGCCGCCGTACGTCGCGCACGCGTTGGTGACCTGCTTGGAGCGGTTCCCCTTGGCCAGCATGACCATGGAGCCGCCGGCGGCCTGGAACTGCTCGACGTAGGAGTCCATACGGCCGGCGGTGGTGGGGCCGAAGGAGCCCGACGGCATGCCCTCCGGCGTCTTGGCCGGGCCCGCGTAGTACACGGGATGGTCCTTGAGGTACTGCGGCATCTCCTCGCCCGCGTCCAGGCGCTCCTTGATCTTGGAGTGCGCGATGTCGCGCGCCACGACCAGCGGACCGGTCAGCGAGAGCCGCGTCTTGACCGGGTGCTTGCTCAGCTCGGCGAGGATCTCCGGCATCGGCCGGTTGAGGTCGATCTTCACCGCCGCGCCCTTGCCCGTGCCGGAGACGCCGTCGGTCGCGGCGTCCAGCTCCGCGTCGGTGGTGGCCGGCAGGTACTGGCCCGGGTTGAACTCGAGCTGCTCGAGGAACACGCCCTCCGGGGTGATCTTGGCCTTGGCCTGGCGGTCCGCCGAGCACGAGACCGCGATCGCCACGGGCAGGGAGGCCCCGTGCCGCGGCAGGCGCACCACACGCACGTCGTGGCAGAAGTACTTACCGCCGAACTGCGCGCCGATGCCGATCTTCTGCGTGAGCTCGAAGACCTTCTCCTCGAGCTCCGTGTCGCGGAACCCGCGGCCGGTCATCGCGCCCTCGCGGGGCAGTTCGTCGAGGTAATGCGCGGAGGCCAGCTTGGCGGTCTTGAGCGCGAACTCCGCCGAGGTGCCGCCCACGACGATCGCCAGGTGGTACGGCGGGCACGCGGCGGTGCCGAGGGAGCGGATCTTCTCCTCGATGAACTGCATCATCCGCTCGGGGTTGAGGATCGCCTTGGTCTCCTGGTACAGGAACGACTTGTTGGCCGACCCGCCGCCCTTGGCCATGAAGAGGAACTTGTAGGCGTTCTCCGACCCGGGCGTGGTGTTGGCGCCGATCTCGATCTGCGCAGGCAGGTTGGAGCCCGTGTTCTTCTCGTCCCACATGGTGATGGGCGCGTTCTGCGAGTAGCGCAGGTTGAGTCGGGTGAAGGCGTCGTAGACGCCGCGGGCGACCGCCTCCTCGTCCGGGCCGGGGGTCAGCACGTGCTGGCCGCGCTCGCCCTTGACGATGGCCGTGCCGGTGTCCTGGCACATGGGCAGCACGCCGCCGGCGGCGATGTTGGCGTTCTTCAGAAGGTCCAGCGCAACGAACTTGTCGTTGTCACTGGCCTCGGGGTCGTCGAGGATCTTGGCGACCTGCGCGAGGTGGTCACTACGGAGGTAGTGGGAGATGTCGTGCATCGCCGTCTCGGTGAGCAGGCGGATTGCCTCGGGGTCCACCTTGAGGAATGTCATGCCGTCGGGGCCCTGCACTGTCGAGACGCCCTCGGTGGTGAGAAGGCGGTACTCGGTGGTGTCCTCCCCGACGGGAAGAAGGTCCTCGTAGAGGAAGTCGGCCATCGACGGCTCCTGGGTCTGCAGGTGGATGATCTGCGCCCCAGGATAGTTGCCGGATCATGCTGGTCAGAATCGGGTGTGGATCAAGGGCACGAACCGATAGCCGCCGTGCTCGCTGAGCTCGAGATCGCCGCCCGATCGCCGCACCCGGTGCATCCGGTTCGCCCACGGCGCGACCATGATCCCGTTCTCGCCGAGTTGGGCGACGAGGTCGCGGGGGAGGTCGTCGGCCATCGCGGAGACGAGGATCCGGTCGAACGGCGCGAGGCCCGGAAGGCCCAGGACGCCCGGTTCGGCGTGGTGGACGTGGACCCACGGTTGATCGATCGCCTCGCGGGAGCGTTCCACGAGCTCCGGGATGAGTTCGACGGCGTGGACCTCCGACTCGGGCCCGCCGAGCTCGCCGAGGATCGCGGAGGTCCATCCGCTGCCGGAGCCCACGTCGAGCACGCGCATGCCGCGGAACGGCTCGAGGAGGGCCAGCATGTCCGCCACGGTGGACGGCTGGGAGTTGGTCTGCCCGTGCCCGATGGGCAGCGGGGCGTCGAGGGCGTGGTCTCCGACGACCTCCGGCGGGAGGAAGCGACGGCGGTCCTGCGCGCGCATCGCCTCCGCGATGTCCGGGACGCTCACGGCGACTCCTCCCTCCCGCCGGGGTCGGTCGCGTCGGTCAGGCCTCGCCGAGGACCCGGGTCTCGCCGTCCGGGTCGAGCTCGTCGATCTCGTCGCGGGGCTCGGGGGAGACCCCCTCGTCCTCCGGCTCCGGGCTGTCGACGTCCGGACGCTCGGCCGCGAGCTTGTCGTCGAGGTCGTGGTTCTCCTCGATCGGCTTCCACGTCTCCGGCGCGTCGACGGTCAGGTCCTCGTTGTCCGTCGTGATCACGTCGGCGTCGAGGCCCTCGCTGCCGTCCAGCGTGTTCTCGTCGTAGTCACCGTCGGTGTCCTGGTCGTACTGTCGTTCGGTCATGCCCCCGATTGTCCTGAATCCGGGGCGTTCCCGCATCCGGTCCTCCGTCCCCCCGGGACGACGTCAGCAGTGCGCGAGCCGTGGTAGTGAGGCAAGCCATACTTAAGACTTGCCTATCGGCCACGGGGGTGGTTAAGGTGAGCCTAACCTTCCGAACTAGCCCAGGAGTGAAATGAAGCGATTCCCCAAGATCGTCGCCGCGACGGCCGCGATCGCGTTGACCGGTGGCGCGCTCACGGCGTGCGGGAGTTCGGACGCACAGTCCAGCGGCAACGAGGGGGAGGGCCCGACCCGCGTCGTGCTCACGAGCCACGCCGCCGCCGACACCCTGGACGAGCTCGATCTGGAGGATCGGGTCATCGGCCTGGTGAAAACGGGTGTATTCCCGGAGGCGCTGGATGCGTACTCGGGCGACGAGTACACGGATATCGGCAGCCTCAAGGAGCCGAAGATGGACGTCATCGCCGAACTGGGACCCGACCTCATCCTGTTCGGTAACCGCACCCGGGAGATGGAGCCGGAGTTCGCGAAGATCTCGGACCAGGTGATCGCGGGCGACCCCGACACCTCCGAGACGATCGCGTCGAACCGCGCGAAGGTCGAGGAGATCGCCGCGCTGTTCGGTGCCCAGGACAAGGCCTCGGACGAACTCGCCGAGATCGACGAGATGGTGTCCGAGACCAGGGCCAAGGCCGAGGGCGCGGGCACGGCCCTCGTTCTCATGACGTCAGGCGGCAAGGTCACCGGTTACGGACCGGGCTCGCGCTTCGACCTGATCTTCAACGAGCTCGGCATGGCGCCCGCGGGTGAGCTCGAGTCGGACGGCAGCCACGGCGCCCCGCTCAGCTGGGAGCAGATCGCCGAGCTGAACCCCGATCACGTCTTCGTCATCGACCGCGACGCCGCGATCGGTGCCGAGGGCGAGGCGGCGTCCGCGCTTCTGGACAACCCGCTCTTCAACCGCACGGCTGCCGCGACCAACGACAACGTCCACTTCCTCGACGGCCAGAACTGGTACCTCGTCGGGGGTGGCCTGGGAGTGCTCGAGGCGATGATCGACGAGATCGACACCGCCGTCTCCTGACGGTCGACACCACTGACTGATGACGACGACCCTTGCCGAGCGCCGGCCGCAGCGTAAAACGCTGTGGCCGGCGCTCGGCGTCGTTGCGCTCGTGCTCTCGCTCGTCGCCAGCGTGTTCGTCGGCGCAGCGAATATCACTCTGTGGGACGTACTCACGGGTGGGCTCACCGAGGCGCACCGCGTCTACCTCGTCGAGGCCCGTCTCCCGCGCACGGCGGCGGCCGCCCTCGCGGGGGCCTCGCTGGCGATCGCCGGACTGCTGATGCAGCTGCTCACCCGGAACCGCTTCGTGGAGCCGTCGACCGCAGGCACAGTCGAATCGGCCGGTCTGGGTCTGGTGGTGGTGGCGATCATCGCGCCCGGTGCCCCGATCGTCGCCAAGATGGTGGTCGCCATGGTGTTCGCGCTCGCCGGGACCGCGCTCTTCCTCGCGTGTATCCGGCGCGTCCCGGTATCGGACTCCTTCGTGGTGCCGCTCATCGGCATCATGCTCGGGTCCGTGATAGGTGCCGTCGCGGCGTTCCTCGCCTTGTCCCGCGACTTGCTACAGATGCTCAACTCGTGGATGCTCGCCGACTTCTCCGCGGTCCTGGCCGGACGGTACGAGTTGCTGTGGCTGGTGGCGGTGCTCGGCGGACTCGCCTACATCGCCGCCGACCGCTTCACCGTCGCGGGGCTGGGAGAGGACGTCTCGACCGGTCTCGGGCTCGACCACAAGACCGTCGTCGCGGCCGGGATGGCCATCGTGGCCGCGGTCGCGGCAGTCGTCGTGGTCACCGTGGGCGCGCTCCCGCTGCTCGGGCTGGTCGTCCCCAATGTGGTCTCACGGCTGGTGGGCGACGACGCCCGCCGCGGTCTGCCTCTCGTGGCGCTCCTCGGGGCGGTGACCGTCCTAGTCTGCGACATGGTGGGCAGGTCGCTCCCCGGTGTGTTCGCCGGCGGTGCCCCCGGCGCCGGCGAGGTTCCCGTTGGCACGATCGTCGGGATACTCGGCGGTGCCGTCTTCCTGACCATGATGCTGCGAGGAGTGCGCAATGCCTGAGACCGCCATCCTCGTAGCCCCGCCGGAGAGCCTCTCGCGCGGACGGACGCGAGTCGAGGCCGATCGTCGCCGTCGCTGGCTCGTGGTGCTCGTCTGCGCTGCGGTCGCCGTCGCGACGATCGCAGCCCTGGTCCTCTCCGGGCTCCCGGCCACGGTGGGGTCCAAGGCCTGGAGCTACTCGCTGGACCGACTAACACGCCACGCCGTGGCGATCGTCCTGGTCTCGGTCGCGGTCGGGGTCTCGACGGTGCTCTTCCAGACCGTCACCGGCAACCGGATCCTCACTCCGGCGCTGATGGGCTTCGACTCGCTGTATCTGCTCATCCAGACGATGCTCGTGTTCTTCATGGTCCCGCGCGACGCCGCGGTCATCGGGGGACTGACCAGCGGCGGTCTCTCCGGCTTCCTCGGCCAGACCGCGATCATGGTGGTCGCGTCGACCTCCTTGTACCTGTGGCTCCTCGGGGGCCGGAGAACTGACATCCACCTGCTGCTTCTGGTGGGTGTCGTGTTCGGCGTCTTCTTCCGCTCCGCCTCCACGTTCTTCCAGCGACTGCTCGACCCGGCGGCATACCTGCAGGTTCAGGACGCCATGTTCGCGAGCTTCCGCGGCGTCCAGCTCGACGTGTTGGTCGCCTGTGGGGTCATCGTCGTGGCGGGGCTCGTCGTCGTGGCGGTCCTCGGTCGGCGGCTCGACGTGATGCTGCTGGGGCGCGATCCCGCCGTCGCGCTGGGCGTCAACCACCGCAGGGCCACGATCGTGGTCCTCGTGGTGGTCTCCTTCCTCGTCTCGGCCTCGACCGCGTTGATCGGACCGGTGATGTTCTTCGGGCTCATCGTGGCGAACGCGGCCTACGCTCTGCTCGGCACCACCCTGCACCGGTTCACGCTCCCGGTGGCCTCGCTGCTGGGCGTGATCGCTCTGGCGGGAGGAGAGATGGTGCTCGGTGCCCTCGGCGTCGAGTCCGCGCTGAGCATCGTCATCGAGTTCGCCGGTGGCCTGCTGTTCCTGTTCCTGCTCCTGACCAACCGCGCACGCTGAAAGAGAGGCACGCCATGTCCCTTCTCCCGTTCCGACGCCGCGGCGACCGATCCGGTGAAAGCCGGTGGTCGGCCGGCTGCGGCATCGAGGCGCGGTCGGTGTGCTCGTCCTACGGCGACACGCAGGTTCTGCACGAGGTGTCGGCGTGCTTCGCGCACGGTGGCGTCACCTCTCTCATCGGGCCCAACGGCGCCGGAAAGTCGACACTGTTGGGAGTCATGAGCCGGCTCCAGACAGCGGATTCCGGAGAAGTGCTCGTCGACGGGGTCGACGTGTCCGTCGACGGGGGGCGTGAGCTGGCCCGCCGCCTCGCGGTGCTGCGGCAGGAGAACGCCGTGTCCATCAGGCTCACCGTGCGTGAGCTCGTCGGGTTCGGCAGGTTCCCACACAACGGTGGTCGGCCCGGCCCGGGCGACGCCGAGCACATCGACTACGCCCTGGGGGCGATGGAGCTCGAGGACCTCGCCGACCGATATCTCGACGAGTTGTCCGGTGGCCAGCGGCAACGCGCGCACATCGCGATGGTGCTGGCGCAGGACACGGACTACGTCCTGCTGGACGAGCCGCTCAACAACCTCGATCTACGGCACGCCACCTCGATCATGCGGTTGCTGCGGCGCACCGCCGCGGACCGGGGCAAGACCATCGTGCTCGTCATCCACGACATCAATATCGCCGCGGCCTACTCGGACCGGATCATCGCCATGAAGGACGGCCGGATCGTCTCCGACGGCACTCCGGCCGAGATCATGCGGACCGACGTCCTCAAAGCGGTGTACGACATGGAGATGCAGGTCGCCGAGGTCGCCGGGCGCTACGTGGCGCTGTACTTCGACGGAGAAGAGGAACTGGACGAGTTCGGCATGGCGATGTCCACGGCCTGACCTCTCGGTACGGTGCGGGCGACCAGTGGGTGAGCGCTCCCGCTCCGGTTACAGTGTCGTTCTCAGACGGGGTCGGGTTTCCCCTCCCGCCCGGAAAGGAGCCCTCACATGGCACCGTTGTCCGTGGTCACGATCGTCCTCGCCGGTGGCGCGGGATCTCGCCTCCGCGCTCTCACCCGGGACAGGGCCAAGCCGGCCGTGCCCTACGGCGGCGGGTACCAGCTCATCGACTTCTCGTTGAGCAACGCGGCCAACTCGGGCCTGAGAGACGTTTGGGTGGTCCAGCAGTTCCACCCGGTATCACTGGGCTCTCACCTGCGCAGCGGCCGCCCGTGGGATCTCGATCGTCTGGACGGGGGCCTGCTCGTCCTGCACCCGTCGCAGGGGACCGGCCGCGACGGGTTCCACTCGGGGACGGCCGACGCACTGTGGAAGCAGGTCGAGCCACTGCGTGAGGCCGGCCCGGAGGTGACCGTCGTGCTCAGCGCCGACGCGGTGTACCGCCTCGACTACGACCGTCTGGTCCGCGACCACCTGGAGTCCTCCGCAGAGGTCACCATGGTCACCACCCGCGTCGACCCGGAGGACGCGGGCCGGTACGGGGTGGTCCGCGTGGCGGACGACGGCACGGTCACCGACTACGCGTACAAGCCCGACGACCCGGCCACCGACCTCATCTGCGCGGAGGTCTTCGCCTTCGACACCGCCGCCCTCATCCGCCACCTCGAGAAGGCGCACGCGGATGCCGCCGCCGACAGCGACGACGAGGACGACGCCGACATGGGCGACATCGGCGACAACGTCCTCCCGGCGATGGTCGGTGCCGGGCGGGCGCGGGAGTGGCGGCACGACGAGTACTGGCGCGACGTGGGCACCGTCGAGTCCTACTGGGCGGGGCACATGGATCTGCTCGGCGAGCCCCCGGTGCACGAGCTCGACGTGCCGGGCTGGACGTTGCGGACCGCCTCGGCGTTCAGCGGACCGGCCAGGACGGGCCCGGACGCCCGGGTGACGACGTCGCTGGTCGGTCACGGCGCGATCGTGGGCGGCGCCGTGGAGCACTCGGTCATCGGACCCGGGGCCGTCGTCGAGGAGGGCGCGCGGGTCCGCGACAGTGTGATCCTGCCCGGCGCCGTGGTGCGTTCCGGGGCGCGGGTGGAGACCGCCGTCGTCGACGCCGGGGTCGAGGTGCCGGCCGATGCGCGCATCGGGGAGCCGCAGCCGGGCGCGGACGAGTCCACGGTGCGGGTGGCACTGTTGGGTTCCGCGCGGGACGGGGCGCGGCCGTCCGGCTTCACCCTGGAGGCGGGGAAGCTGGATCCGCCCGACGACGACGACGAGGACGCCAGCGTCTGATGTGGGCCGGGCGCCGGGTGGATCGGGACCGGCCGGCTCGATCCCGCCGGTGACCGCCGGTGCGACGCTACGCTCGTGCCATGCGATTCGGTCTCTTCCTGCCCCAGGGCTGGCGCCTCGATCTGGTCGACGTGCCGGCCGACCGCCACTGGCCCGTGATCTCCGATCTCGCCGCCCGCGCCGACGCCGGCCCGTGGGAGTCGGTCTGGGTCTACGACCACATGCACACCGCGCCCCTGACCTCGTCCGAGGCGACCCACGAGGCGTGGAGCCTGATGTCGGCGCTCGGGGCGGTGACCTCGCGGGTGCGGCTCGGCCAGATGTGCACGTGTCTCGGCTACCGCAACCCGGCCCTGCTCGCGAAGATCGCCGCGACGGTCGACCACATCTCCGGTGGCCGGGTCGAGATGGGGATCGGCGCCGGGTGGTACGAACACGAGTGGCGCGCGTACGGCTACGGGTTCCCGTCCGCCGGTGAACGCCTGGGCATGCTCGACGAGGGCGTGCGCATCATGCGTGAGGCGTGGTCACAGGGAGTCGTCTCCCTCGAGGGCGAGCACTACCGGGTGGACGGGGCGATCGTGCAGCCGCAGCCGCTGCAGCCGGGCGGCATCCCCGTCTGGGTCGCGGGCGGGGGAGAGCGCAAGACCCTGCGGATCGCCGCCCGGTACGCCGATTACACGAACTTCGACGGCACCCCCGACGGTTTCGCCCACAAGGCCGAGGTCCTGCGAGGGCACTGCGCGGACCTGGGCCGCGACCCGTCGGAGATCACCATGACGGCCAACTACAACGTGGCCATCGGCGAGACGGAGGAGGAGGTCGCCGACCGGCTGGCGTCACTCCGCGACCGCATGGCCCGTCACGTGGGCCCGGACGAGGCGGATCGCCAGCTGGGGGCGTACCGGGGCCTGCCCGGCGTCGGGACGCCGGAGCAGATCGTCGAGAAGCTCACCGCGCTGCGGGATCTGGGCATGGACTACGGCATCTTCTACTTCCCCGAGATCGCGACCGACACCACGGGCCTCGAGCTGTTCGAGCGAGAGGTCATCCCGGCGTTGAGCTGAGACCCGGCGGTGCCGGGGCCCCGGCACCGCGCCGACCCCGATCACCGAGAGCAGGTGCCCGCGATGAGGACGGTCGAGTACGAGGAGCTTCCCGCGGCGGCGGTCCTCGACCACGTGACGCCGGGGATGCACGTCATCTCGCCGATCCAGAACGCCGCGCCCCCGGCGCTCCTGCGGGCCCTGGACGCCGGGGCGGACGGATTGACGGACGTCACGGTGCACCACATGGACCCGTGGGAGTCGCTGCCCTTCATGGAGGGCGCCTACCCCGGCCGGCTGCGTCACGTCGACTACTTCCTCGGTCCCGGTTCGCGCGAGAACTTCCATCGCGGGCACTGCGACCTCGTCCCGGTCGACTTCGCCCAGGTTCCCGCCACCCTGCGCGAGTTCTCGCCGCCCGGGCTGGCGATCACGACGGTCTCGGAGATCGACGAGCACGGGTTCTTCTCGATGGGCACCAACGCCGACTACGTCGCGTCGTTCATCGGGCAGGTCCCCTTCTTCGTCGAGGTCAACGCCCACATGCCGCGGACGTTCGGACGCAATCACATCCACATCTCCCAGGTGGCGGGCGTCACGCGGAACGACGCACCGATGATCACCGTGGAGGTACCACCGCCGGGCGAGGTCGACCACGCGATCGCGGACGTCATCGCCGAGCGCGTCCCGGACGGGGCGTGCCTGCAACTCGGTGTCGGCAGACTGCCGAACGCCGTCCTGTCGCGACTGACCGGCCACCGGCACCTGGGCATCCACACGGAGGCGCTCTCGGACGGTGTCATGGATCTGGTCGAGGCGGGCGTCATCGACGGCTCGCGCAAGACCGGGCGCCCCTTCAAACACGTCACGACCTTCGCCCTGGGGTCGCAGCGGCTGATGGACTGGCTGCACAACAACCCGTCGGTGGCGATGCTGCCCGTGGACATCGTCAACGACCCGCGGGTGATCGGACGGGAGCACAACCTGTATTCGATCAACGCGACCAGCGAGGTCGACCTGTTCGGACAGGCGGCGTCCGAGACGATCGGCGGTCGGTACTGGTCGGGGGCCGGCGGGCAGGCGGACTTCGCGCGGGGGTGCCGGTTCTCCCCGGGCGGGCACGGGTTCATCGTCACCCCCTCCCAGACGTCGAAGGGGATCAGCCGGATCTCCCTCTCGCTCACCCCGGGAAGCCCGGTGACCACGCACAAGAACATCATCGAGAACGTCGTCACCGAGCACGGCATCGCGTCGCTGCGCGGGAAGTCCGTGGTACAGCGGGCCGCGGCGCTGATCTCGATCGCACACCCCGACCACCGGGAGCGGCTGAGCCGCGAGGCCAGGGACGCCGGGCTTTTGCCGCGGGTCCTTCTCTAGGCGCTGACGCTCCCGGCCCTGTCGCCCCGGACGCCGTCGGCCTCCGGTGGCAGCGTTGCCGCGGCGGGGTTACGTTCCAGGATCATCCGACCCCGCAACGAGGGAGGCAGTCGTGGACCCCATGGTCTGGATCGTCATCGGGGTGATCGCGTTGATCGTCGTCATCGCGCTCATCGCCCTGGCCGCGAGGAACAACAACCGTAAGAAGCTCACCGAGGCCGCGGAACTCCGCCGCGACGCCCGGGATCGCGAACGCCAACTCGAGCGACAGGATGCCGTCGCCCGCGAGCAGGAGCACCGGGCCGGCGCCGCGGAGCAGGAGGCGAAGGCCAAAGCCGCCGAGGCGGAGCGCCTCCGAGCGGACGCGGAGAAGCACCGTGGAGCTCTCGACGAGCAGAAGCGGGACGTCAGTCGTATGGAGCAGACCGCCGAGAAGCTCGACCCACGGCACCGCGCCGAGGACCTCGACGGCGACGATCGAGATCACGGCGTCCGGGGCGACGGAGTGACCACCGGCGGCTCCGCGGGCACCGGCGGGCGCCACGCCCGGGCCGACGACCACCCGGGCACCGAGCCGCGCGGGTCCGCGGACCGGGCATCGCCGGTGACA
>NZ_JAALDU010000269.1 GCF_014145015.1 Dietzia sp. E1
GCCGCGGGGACGACGGCGGCCACCCTGCCCGTCGGGGCGGGGTGGCCGTCGATACCGGGCCCGGGTGCGTCCCCGGGCGTGCGCTGACGCGTCATGCCGACTGGTGGGCGGCGGGTGTCACGCCGGGGCGGCGGAGCCCAGCACCTCGTCGAGGAGGGCGTCCGCACGCTCCTCGTCGGAGCGCTCGGCGAGCGCCAGCTCCCCGACCAGGACCTGGCGGGCCTTGGCGAGCATCCGCTTCTCGCCGGCGGACAGGCCGCGGTCGAGGTCGCGGCGCCAGAGGTCGCGGACGACCTCGGCCACCTTGTTGACGTCGCCGGAGGCGAGCTTCTCGCCGTTGGCCTTGTAGCGCCGGGACCAGTTGGTGGGCTCCTCCGCGTGCTCGGTGCGCAGGACCTCGAAAACCTTGTCGAGACCCGCCTGGTCCACGACGTCGCGCACGCCCACGTACTCGGCGTTCTCGGCCGGTACCTTCACCGTGAGGTCGCCCTGTGAGACCTTGAGGACGAGGTATTCCTTCTCGGTGCCCTTGACCGTCCGCATCTCGATCGCCTGAATGGTGGCGGCGCCGTGATGCGGGTAGACGACGGTGTCGCCGACCTTGAACTCCATGAGTGGCTTTCCCCTTTCGACTGACCTATCTTAGCACGCCCTCAGTCCAGGCGTTTTCCGTTTGCGCAGGTCAGCAACGTGCCGGGCGGGACGGCACGTTCGCGGGGGCGAGACCGGGCCACTCTGCCGCAGGTCCGGACCGGCCGTGGACTACGATGAGACCGGCCTGAGAGACGACCATCCCCGAGGAGCCTGACGTGACTTCACCGAACACCGGCCTGCGCCGCACCGCGCTCGTAGTCCTGGCCGTGGGCGCCGCCCTCGGGGCCTCGGCCTGCAGCGCCGGACAGGTCTCGCAGACGGCCAACCAGGTCGCCGCGGTCGACGGTGGACGCGGTGAGGTCGGCGACCTGGCGGTCAACGACCTGCAGGTGGTCGTCCCCGAGAACGGCGGCCAGGCCCGTGTCGGCTTCGTCGCCTCCTTCAGCGGCTACGGCCTGGGTGAGCCGGTCTCGCTGGACAGCGTCCAGATCGACGGGGCCCCGGTCCAGCTCGGTGAGACGCAGCCGCTCGAGCGCGGCTGCTCGATCGTGGTCGACGCCCGCGAGAACGCCGAGCCCGTCCCGGTGGAGGGCGTGTGCGTCGAGCAGACCACCGCCACCCTGCCGTCGGCGGACGACCTGAGCATCGGCACCTCGGTGCCCGCCACCGTCTCCTTCTCCAACGGCGACCGCATCGAGACCCAGGCCGCCGTCGTCGGCGAGATCCTCGAGGCTGGCGAGTACACCCGTCCGACGGAGTTCGTCGGCGAGTCCGAGGGGCACTGACACGTCCGCCCTCTCCGCCCGCTCGGCCGACGGTTCGCCGGTCGACCCCGAGATGCGCGCCGTGCTGCGCCGTCTCGCCCCGGGCACGGCGCTGCGTGACGCACTCGACCGGATCCGCCGCAGCGGCACCGGTGGCCTCGTGGTGCTCGGTGACGACCCGATGGTCCAGGCCGTCTGCGACGGCGGCGTGGACCTCGACGTCGAGTTCACCCCGGCCCGACTGCGGGAACTGAGCAAGATGGACGGCGCGGTCGTGCTGTCCACCGACGGTTCCCGCATCACCCGTGCCAACGTCCACCTCGTCCCGGATCCCTCGCTGCCCGCCGTCGAGACGGGCACCCGACACCGCGCCGCGGAGCGGACGGCCGCGCACACCGGCGTGCCCACCGTCGCCGTCTCGGCGTCGATGACGACGGTCACCGTCTACGCCGGCGGTCTGGCCCGCGTGCTCGCGGACCCGGTCGTGCTGCTCGCGCGCGCCGACCAGACCGTCGCGACCATGGAGCGTCACGGCGCCCACGCCGCCCGCGCCCGCGCCCGACTCGACCGGGCGGAGATGGGCGACTACGCCTCCGTCCGCGACGTGGTGGCCATGGCCCAGAGACTGCTCCGTCTCGAGCGTCTGGGCGCCGAGCTCGCCGAGCTCACGGTGGAGATGGGCGAGTACGGTCGGCAGACCACTCTCCAGTTGGAGGAGCTGCTCTCCGACACCCCGGACGAACTGCGGGGCCTCGTCGCCGACCACCTGCGGGTCGAGCCCGTCGACGGTGACGCGCGCCCGGTCCCGACCGCCGAGCAGATCGACGCCGGGCTGGAGCGGTTGGCCGCACTCTCCGACGCCGACCTCCTCCTGCCCGCTCCCGTGGCCCGGTGCCTGGGGTTGCCGGCCGAGCCCGAGGACCTCGACGAGCACGTCACGGCCCGGGGGTACCGGATGCTCGCGCACATCCCGCGCCTCCGGCCGGTGCAGATCATGGCCCTCGTCGAACGCTTCGGTTCGGTCCCCGCGCTGCTCTCGGCCGAGCAGTCGGACTTCGCGGACGTCGAGGGCGTCGGCGCGCTCTGGGCGCGGCACGTCCGCCAGCGCCTCACGGGCCTGGGCGTCGTCTGACCCGACCGCGGCTCAGGACTCGGGGGCCTCGACGACGTTGAACGTGGCCGCCGGGCTGAAGACGTTCCCGACCAGCGCGTACACCTGGTACGCGCCCACCTCCACGGGCGTGCGATCCGCCTCCGAGCAGGCGCCCTCCGCCGAGCGGCGGCCGGTCCAGTCGATCTGACGCGGCTCGGGCTCGTCGGGACGCAACTCGACCTCGTCCTCGTCGCGCGGGGTCGTGCAGTCGATGCTCGACCACACCTTGGAGTTGTCGTCCAGGCGGTACACCTCGAACGACAACGGCGCCTCCGCCAGGTCGCGGTCACAGGTCGTGTCCGAGACGTTGACGATGTTCACGAAGAAGCGCACGTCCTGCCCCACCGCCACGTTCGGCTCGGCGGGCCAGACGTCGAGGCGCAGGTCCTCGTCCGCGCACCGTCCCCGCGACGCACCGCCGTCGTCGGCGCGTTCCGAGGTCCCGGTGGTCGACGTCTCCGAGGTGGCCACCGGCTCCGTGGAGCCCGCGTCACCGCCGGTGGCGGTCTCCTGGGTGTCCGTCCCGGTGTCCCGCGAGGCGAGGAAGAGCGCGAGCACCACGACCAGGACGGCGACGACCACGACGACCACCGCGGCGACGCGGCGACGCACATAGACTTCACGCGGAAGGGGGCCCTGGGGTTCGTGCACGGGCCCAACTCTAGAGCCGAGCCCGCGCACCGTCGGACCTGCGGCGCGGCGTGTCCCCCAGACGGCGCCGCCGGTGCGCTTGACGGCGCCGCCGGTGCGCGGTCGCTAGACCGCGACCATCAGACCGCGACCATCTCCTCGCCGGGGCCGTGCGGGACGTCCTGCACGTCCCCGATGGCGCTGCGGAGGTAGGCGTGACCGTCGGAGAGCTTGTAGGTGACCCCGACGATCGCCAACCGGCCCTCGTCGACCCTGTCGCTGATGATCTTGGACCGCTGCTTGAGCAGTTCGCCCGTCTCCAGCACGTGGCGCGCCTCGAAGTCGTCGGTCGTGCTCAGTCCCTCGCGACGGCCGTTGAGGATCGACGGCGACACCTTCTCGACCACGTCACGCAGGAAACCGGGCGGGATCTCCCCGGTCGCCAGCGCGTCCGTGGTGGCCTTGACCGCGCCACAGCTGTCGTGGCCCAGCACGACGATCAGCGGGGTGTCGAGCACGTGCACGGCGTACTCGATGGATCCGAGGACCGCGGTGTCGATGATGTGGCCCGCGGTGCGGATGACGAACAGGTCGCCGAGGCCCTGGTCGAAGATGATCTCGGCCGCCACCCGCGAGTCGGAACACCCGAACAGCACCGCTTTGGGGTGCTGCGCGGCGACGAGCTTCTCCCGCCGCTCGGTATTCTGACTCGGATGACGCATCTGGCCCTCGACGAACCGGTGATTGCCGTCGCGCAGCGAGGCCCAGGCACTGATCGGGTTGGTATGAGGCATGGCTCATATTGTGCACGGCCACCCGCGGGGGCCGGACGTTGACCTCTGTCGACACGCCGGCTCTGCTGTCCTGGTTCGAGCGCGTCGGCCGCCCGCTGCCCTGGCGCGCGGAGGGCACCGGCGCGTGGGAGATCCT
>NZ_JAALDU010000270.1 GCF_014145015.1 Dietzia sp. E1
CCGCGCCGCCGACGGCCTCACGCTCGACGTGACCGAGGCCGCGGTGCTGCTGGCCGCGCGGGGCGAGGACCTGGACCGCCTGACGGCCCTGGCCGCCGCCCGCCGGGACGCGCGCCTCGTCGACGAGGGGCGCCCAGGCGTGGTGACCTACTCGCGCAAGGTGTTCGTCCCGCTCACCCGCCTGTGCCGCGACCGGTGTCACTACTGCACGTTCGTCACCGTGCCGGGCAAGCTCCGCGCGGCCGGCGAGGGCATGTTCCTCGACCCCGACGAGGTCGTCGAACTGTGCCGCCGCGGCGCCGAGGCCGGCTGCAAGGAGGCACTGTTCACCCTGGGGGACCGGTCCGAGGACCGGTGGCCCGAGGCACGTGAGTGGCTCGAGTCGCGCGGCTTCTCCTCCACGCTGGACTACGTGCGCGCCATGGCGATCCGCGTGCTCGAGGAGACCGGGCTGCTGCCGCACCTCAATCCCGGCGTGATGAGCTGGGCGGAGCTGTCCCGGCTCAAGCCCGTCGCCCCGTCGATGGGCATGATGCTCGAGACCACCGCGACCCGCCTGTTCACCACCCCGGGCGCCGCCCACCACGGCAGCCCCGACAAGGACCCGGCCGTGCGGCTGCGCACCCTCACCGATGCCGGCCGCCTCGCGGTGCCGTTCACCTCGGGGATCCTCGTGGGAATCGGGGAGAACCGCACCGAGCGCGCCGAGAGCCTGCTGGCGCTGGCCGGGCTCGCGCGCGAGTACGGGCACCTGCAGGAGGTGATCGTCCAGAACTTCCGCGCCAAGCCCGATACCGCGATGCGCTCGGCCGACGACGCCGGCCGGGACGAGTTCCTCGCCGCGATCGCCGTGGCGCGCCTCGTGCTGGGGCCGCGC
>NZ_JAALDU010000271.1 GCF_014145015.1 Dietzia sp. E1
GACGTGCTGGCGCTCATCGACGCAGGAGTGGACGACCTGGGTGGCATCTCGCCGCTGACCCCCGACCACGTCAACCCCGAGCGGCCGTGGCCGCACCTGGATGAGCTCACCGCCGACCTCGCCGCGCGGGGGTGGACGCTCACCGAGCGCCTCACCGCGCATCCGCGCTACGTCGGCGCCGGCGATGCGTGGATCGACCCGAGGGTGGCGGGCCACGTCCGCGCCCTGGCGGACCCGGTCACGGGGCTGGCCCGGGTGGGGGACGACGACGAGGTGGTGCAGCCCCAGGGGCGGCCCTGGCAGGAGCCGGACGACGACTGGGACTCGAGCGGACGGACCGATCTGCACACGGCGATCGACTCCGAGGGCCGCAACACGGACACCCGGTCCGACATCGGCGAGGCGTTCGGCAACTGGGACGTCATCCGGGCCCGCGCCGCGGAGCTGGGGGCGGCGGCCCTGACCCCCGAGCGGGCGGACTCCGAGGTCCTCGCGGCGCTGCGGGCGGCCGAGGCGGACCCCGCCGGTCTCACCGATGAGCAGTACCTCGCGCTCGCCACCGCCACGGGCGACGGCCTCGCGGCGGTGGCCGGGCTCGCCGACCGGATCCGCGCCGACGTGGTGGGGGAGACCGTCACCTACGTGGTCAACCGGAACATCAACTTCTCCAACATCTGCTACACCGGCTGCCGGTTCTGCGCGTTCGCGCAGCGCAAGGGCGACGCCGACGCGTTCTCGCTGTCCGCCGCCGAGGTCGCCGACCGGGCGTACGAGGCCTACGTCACCGGGGCGTCCGAGGTGTGCATGCAGGGCGGGATCGACCCCGACCTGCCCGTGTCCGGCTACGCGGACCTAGTCCGCGCGGTCAAGGAGCGCGTGCCGTCGATGCACGTGCACGCCTTCAGCCCCATGGAGATCTCCAACGGCGCGTCGCGCTCCGGCGTCGGTGTGCGCGAGTGGCTCACCGAGCTGCGGGCCGCCGGTCTCGACACCATCCCCGGTACCGCCGCGGAGATCCTCGACGACGAGGTCCGCTGGGTGCTCACCAAGGGCAAGCTGCCCGCCGCCGAGTGGATCGACATCGTCACCACCGCGCACGAGGTGGGCCTGCGGTCGAGCTCGACCATGATGTACGGCCACGTCGACACCCCGCGTCACTGGGTGGCGCACCTGCGGACCCTGCGCGGTATCCAGGAGCGGACCGGCGGGTTCACCGAGTTCGTGCCGCTGCCGTTCGTGCACCGCAGCGCGCCGCTCTACCTGGCCGGGGCCGCCCGTCCCGGGCCGACGCGCGAGGAGAACGTGGCGGTGCACGCCCTGGCCCGGATCATGCTGCACGGCGCGATCGACCACGTACAGACCAGCTGGGTCAAGCTCGGTGTCGCGGGCACGCGGACGATGCTGCGGTCGGGCGCCGACGACCTGGGCGGCACCCTCATGGAGGAGACCATCTCGCGGATGGCGGGAGCGGAGAACGGCTCGGCGAAGTCGCCGGAGGAGATCGAGGAGATCGCCACCGGGATCGGTCGCCCGGCCCGCCGTCGTGACACCCTGTACGGACCCGCGCCGCGCCCCATCGGAGTGACGGTCGTCACATAGTCGGAACCGCATGCGGGGCGACTTCGGCATCGGAGTGTGTCGTGGCATACGATGCAGGCCATACCGCTACGAGGAAGGTGGCTGACGTGACCTACACGATCGCAGAGCCGTGCGTCGACGTGATGGACAAGTCCTGCGTCGAGGAGTGTCCGGTCGACTGCATCTACGAGGGTGGACGGATGCTGTACATCCACCCCGACGAGTGTGTCGACTGCGGCGCGTGTGAGCCGGTCTGTCCCGTGGAGGCCATCTTCTACGAGGACGACGTCCCGGACGAGTGGACCGAGTACAACGCCGCCAACGCCGACTTCTTCGTCGAGCTGGGCTCGCCGGGCGGAGCGGCCAAGGTCGGCAAGGTCGACTACGACGTGCCGTTCGTCAAGGCGCTCCCGCCCATGAACCAGGAGTGAAGCCGGTGGTGTCGCGCCCGGAGCGTCGACCGCCCGGGCGCGCGCTCCCGGTGTTCCCCTGGGACACCCTCGCCGACGCGCGCTCCCGCGCGGCGGCTCACCCCGACGGGCTCGTCGACCTCACGGTCGGCACGCCCGTGGACCCGGTCGCCCCGGTCATCCGCGAGGCGCTCGCCGCCGACGCGGCCGAACCCGGGTACCCCACGACCGTCGGCACACCCGCACTGCGGCAGGCCGCCGTGGACGCCCTCTCGCGGCGCTACGGCGTCACGGGGCTGACGACCGACGCCGTCCTGCCCGCGATCGGCACCAAGGAGCTTATCGCCGGGCTGCCCGCCCAGCTCGGTCTGGGAGCGGGTCACACGGTCGTCGTGCCGGAGGTCGCCTACCCGACCTATGAGGTGGGCGCTCTGCTGGCCGGGGCCTCGGTCGTGCGTGCCGACTCGCTCACGCAACTCGGACCGTCGTCGCCGACGCTGCTGTACCTCAACTCTCCCTCCAACCCGAGCGGCAAAGCGCTCGGCGTGGACCATCTGCGCAAGGTCGTGGGCTGGGCCCGCGACCGTGGCGTGATCGTCGCCTCCGACGAGTGCTACCTCGGCCTGGTGTGGGAGGGGGAGGCGCCCTCGATCCTCGACCCGCGCGTGTGCGACGGCGACCACACCGGCCTGCTGGCGCTGCACTCGCTGTCCAAGACCTCCAATCTGGCCTCCTACCGGGCCGGGTTCGTCGCCGGCGATCCCGCCCTGGTGGCGGAACTGCTCGCGGTGCGTAAGCACTCCGGGCTGATGATGCCGCTGCCGGTGCAGTCCGCGATGTCGGCGGCGTTGGGCGACGACGCCCACGAAACCGAGCAGCGCGAGCGGTACCGGGCCCGCCGGGCGCGTCTGCGGCCAGCGGTCGAGGCGGCCGGCTTCCGGATCGACCACTCCGAGGCCGGGCTCTACCTGTGGGCGACCCGCGACGAGCCCTGCCGGGACACGGTGGGCTGGTTCGCCGAGCGCGGGGTGCTCGTGGCGCCGGGCGAGTTCTACGGCCCCGCCGGTGCGCGGCACGTGCGCATCGCGCTGACCGCCACCGACGCGACCGTCGACGAGGCCGTGCGCCGACTGGCCTGACCGGCTTCCGGGCGCCCGCATCCCTCCACAGCACATCGAAAAGACGGTTCCGCACATATCGCCCGAGTGGGGGTGTGCGGAACCGTCTTCTCGTTGCTGGAAGGGTCTCAGTCGTTGGCGTGCAGGTCCGCGTTGAGCTCGACGCCCTCGCGCTTCCACGGCACGGCCTCGACCGCACCGGAGACGGAGTTGCGGCGGAACAGCAGGTTGTCCATCCCGGACAGCTGCCCGGCCTTGACCGGCTCGCGCTCCGCCCAGGCCCCGGCGCGGACGTCCACCTTCGTGCCGGCGGTGACGTAGAGGCCGGCCTCCACCACGCAGTCGTCACCGAGCGAGATGCCGACGCCCGAGTTGGCGCCGAGGAGGCAACGCTCGCCGATCGAGATGGTCTCCTTGCCTCCCCCGGAGAGGGTGCCCATGATGGAGGCCCCGCCACCGACATCGGAGTCCGCACCCACGACGACGCCCGCGGAGATGCGGCCCTCGACCATCGACGCGCCCAGCGTTCCGGCGTTGAAGTTGACGAAGCCCTCGTGCATGACGGTGGTGCCCTCGGCCAGGTGCGCGCCGAGGCGGACGCGGTCGGCGTCGGCGATCCGCACGCCCGACGGGACCACGTAGTCCACCATGCGCGGGAACTTGTCCACTCCGTACACGGTCACCGGGCCGCGGGCGCGGAGCTTGGCCCGGACCAGCTCGAAGCCCGGGACGGCGCAGGGGCCGAAGTTCGTCCACACGACGTTGGTGAGCTTGCCGAACAGGCCGTCCATGTTGGCGAAGTGCGGCCGGATGAGGCGATGGCTGATCAGGTGCAGGCGCAGGTAGGCGTCGTAGGCGTCCGCCGGCGGCTCCGTGAGGTCGGAGATCTCGACCCGCACGGCCACCCGCTCGACGCCGCGATCCTCGTCCGGCCCGGTCAGGGACGCGAGCTCGGCGGGTACCTCGTCGCCGGACAGGACGGTGTGACCGCTCGAGGAGGCGGCGCCCAGCTCCGGCTCGGGGTACCACACGTCGAGGACGGTGTGGTCGGACGTCAGGGTGGCGATTCCGGTGGCCACGGCTCCGTGTGCACTCATGGCCCCGATGCTAGCGGTCCGCCCGGACCCACACCGGTCACGGCTAGCGGTCCGCCCGGACCCACACCGGTCACGGTCGAGTCGCGCGCCCGGCCCGGGCAACTAGGGTGGAGACCGTGACCGCCGCCCTCGATCTGACCGCCGACCCGGTCGACCTCACCCGCGCCCTGGTCGACATCCCCAGCCCCTCGCGGCAGGAGGACTCGATCGCCACGGCCGTACATGCCGCGCTCGAGTCGACCGTCGCGGCCTTCACCGGCCCGGCCGCCGGGCGGACGGAGGTGATCCGCGACGGCAACCGGGTTCTCGCCCGGACCCGACGCGGGCTGCCGACCCGGGTCGTGCTGGCCGGGCACCTCGACACGGTGCCGCTCGCCGACAACGTCCCGTGCCGGATCACCGGCGAGGCCGACGAGCAGATGCTGCACGGCTGCGGGACGGTCGACATGAAATCAGGCGACGCGGTGTTCCTCCACCTGTTCGCGCTACTGGCGGACAGCGAGGACCTGGCCCACGACCTGACCCTCGTGCTCTACGACTGCGAGGAGATCGAGGCGACGGCCAACGGCCTCGGTCACCTGGAACGCAGCCACCGCGACTGGCTGGGCGGGGACGTCGCGATCCTCGGTGAGCCCACCGGCGGGCTGATCGAGGCCGGATGTCAGGGGACCCTGCGGATCCGGGTCCACGCCCGCGGTGTGCGCGCGCACTCGGCGCGCAGCTGGCTCGGCGACAACGCGGTGCACCGCCTCGCGCCGGTGCTCGCCGCGCTCGCCACGTACGAGGCCCGGTCGGTGGACATCGACGGCTGCGTCTACCGGGAGGGGCTGCAGGCGGTGCGGATGTCGGCGGGCGTCGCCGGCAACACCGTGCCGGACGAGGCGTGGCTCGACGTCAACTTCCGATCGGCCCCGGACCGCGACACGGACGCCGCCCTCGCGCACGCGCTCGACGCCCTCGGACTCGCCGCGTTCCCGCGTGTGGAGACCGGAGAGGTCCCGCCGACCGAACCGGGTCTGTACTGGGAGCTGACCGACCTGTCGCCGGGCGCGCTGCCGGGGCTGAGCGCCCCCGCCGCGGCGGACCTCGTCCGCGCGGCCGGCGGGCGGGTCCGCGCCAAGTACGGTTGGACGGATGTGTCGAGGTTCGCCGCGTTGGGGATCCCGGCGGTCAACCTCGGACCCGGCGACCCCGGACTGGCGCACAAGCGCGATGAGCACTGTCCCGCCGTCCAGATCACCGAGGTGACCCGGACGCTGCGCGACTACCTCACCACCTCGGGCTGAGACGGCACCGGGGCCCCGCCCGAGCCCGGGCCCCCGCGCCGCCGCCCGACACACCAGACCACAGAAGGAGACACGGCCCGTGGCCCCCAACGACCCGGTCCACATGCGTGGACCCGTCCTCGTCCGTCGACAGAAGAACGGCGGGCGCACGACCACCGACCAGCGACTGCTGGACAAGAACCAGGACACCGACTGGCTGCATACCGACCCGTGGCGGGTCCTGCGCATCCAGAGCGAGTTCGTCAACGGCTTCGGCGCCCTGGCGGAGCTGAGGGACGCGGTCAGCGTGTTCGGTTCGGCCCGCACCCGGCCCGGTGACCCCGCCTACGAGCAGGCGGTGGAACTGGGCCGCGCGCTGTCCGAGGCGGGCTACGCGGTGGTGACCGGCGGCGGCCCGGGCCAGATGGAGGCGGCCAACAAGGGCGCGTGGGAGGCCGACGGGCAGTCGGTCGGTCTGGGGATCGAGCTGCCCCACGAGCAGGGCATGAACCGGTGGGTCGACCTCGGCCTGCACTTCCGGTACTTCTTCATCCGCAAGACGATGTTCGTCAAGTACACGCAGGCGTTCGTGTGTACGCCGGGCGGATTCGGCACCCTCGACGAGTTCTTCGAGGCCATCACCCTGGTCCAGACGGACAAGATCACCCGGTTCCCGATCGTGTTGTTGGGCGTGGACTTCTGGTCCCCGCTGGTGGACTGGATCCGCGGCACGCTGGCCGAACAGGGGATGCTCTCGGCGTCCGACCTCGAGCTGTTCCTCGTGACCGACTCGGTGCCCGAGGCGGTGGAGTTCATCCGCGAGGCGCACCACCGGGCCGCTCTGACGTCCGAGCAGCGGGAGGACCTCATCGGCGAGGAGCACCGCGGGGTCGAGCGCTGATGGCGCCGGTCCCGAACCGTCGGGTGTGCGTCTACTGCGCGTCTTCGACCTACGATCCGCGTCTGCTGGAGATCGCGACCGAGGTGGGTGACGCGATCGCCCGCCGGGGCTGGTCGCTGGTCTCGGGCGGGGGCAACGTCTCCATGATGGGCGCGCTGG
>NZ_JAALDU010000272.1 GCF_014145015.1 Dietzia sp. E1
TGGACACCGTGTTCGTCCTTGTGGCGGTCGATGAACTCAACCTTCAGCGCTGTGGACGGTCCAGCTTCCGCAGGGCGTGTCAGATGGTCTGTGTGAGTTGATCCGGAGGAGGAATCATGAACGCTATGGCTGTTGACGACCACGACGCTACGGATGTATCAGATGCTGTTGGGCTTCGCCGGGAGGTGTTCTCGGATGCGCTGATTGATCACGTACTCGCCGAGACCCGTTCGCGAGGGTTGGAGTTGACTGGCAAGGACGGCTTTTTGAACGAGATGCTCAAGGCCGTCCTTGAGCGGGGCATGGGCGCCGAGCTGACCGAGCATCTGGGCCGCGATGCCCACGCCCGTGGCGGGGACGGAAACCACCGCAACGGCACTTCGCGCAAGACCGTGGCCACCGAGGTCGGCCCGGTGGAACTGGATCAGCCCCGCGATCGGCAGGGCTCGTTCGCCTCCCAGCTCGTCCCGAAGGGCGCCCGCCGGCTCGGCGGGCTGGAGGACCAGATCATCTCGCTGTACGCCGGCGGAATGACCGTCCGGGAGATCGAGCACCACCTCGCGCGGACCCTGGGGGTGGAGCTGTCGCACGAGTCCATCGCCAACGTCACCGACGCGGTCCTGGACGAAGCCGCCGCCTGGCAGCACCGCCCGTTGGAGGCGTTCTACCCGGTGGTGTTCCTGGACGCGATCCACATCAAGATCCGCGATGGAGCCCACGTGAAGACCCGCGCTGCCCACATCGCGGTCGGGGTCGATCTTGAGGGCGTCAAGCACGTGCTCGGCATCTGGGTGCAGGCCAAGGAAGGCGCGGCGTTCTGGGCCAGCGTGTGCGCCGAACTGGCCAATCGCGGCGTCAAAGACGTCCTGATCGTGGCCTGCGACGGGCTGACCGGACTGTCCGAGGCGATTGCCGCGACCTGGCCTTTCGCCGAGGTGCAGACCTGCGTGGTGCACCTGATCCGGGCCTCGATGCGGTTCGTGTCCTACAGCGACCGCAAGAACGTGGCCAAGGCACTCAAGCCGATCTACACCGCCGCCAACGCCGAGGCCGCCAGAGCCGCACTGGAGGCCTTCGCCGAATCGCCGCTGGGCGCCAAGTACCCCACCGCCGTCAGGTCGTGGGAGGCCGCCTGGGAGCGGTTCATCCCGTTCCTGGCCTTCGGCCCAGCCACACGCAAGCTGATCTACACCACGAACTCGATCGAGTCGCTGAACTACCAGCTGCGCAAGATCACCAAGAACCGCGGGCACTTCCCCAGCGATGCCGCCGCGATCAAGCTGCTATGGCTAGCCCCGGTGATTCACGGGGATCTGCGAATTTTCGG
>NZ_JAALDU010000273.1 GCF_014145015.1 Dietzia sp. E1
CGGCGGCCGGGCCTCTCCTCGAGAGGCCCGGCCGCTTTGTCGCTGGACGGACCCTCACATCTGCCGCCGCAGACTGCACGCCTAAGTGCCCTTCCATGCTTTGTGCGCTTTCGAACCACCTCACCTACAACGCTGGATAACAGCAGTCACTTAGCCACCACTTCCTGAGTAACACCTTGACTTCCACTGAGGCTTAAGGGATTCTAACCTTCGGAAACGCGCGGGAACTGCGCGAATGACGACTCGCCCTGTCATCGGCGAGCGGCTCTCAGGGGAAGGCACTTTTATGAACAAGTCCACCAAGGTTGCTGCGGTCGCGGCATCCGTGGTGCTGGCCGCGGCTGGCACCAGCGGCGTCGCCAACGCGCAGATCATCGACTCCGCCAGCGTCACCACCATGCTCGGCGAGCTCATCCAGTCCGGGTCCGCGGGCGGCGGGCTCCCCACCGACTCGGCCGGCCTGCCCACGGACTCCGCTGGCTTGAACCCCCTGGCCGGGTCCTCGGACCTCACCGAGGGTGTCATCCCAGGCTCGTCTGACCTGCAGCCACTCGCCGGGTCTCAGGCCTTCACCTCGTCGGAACCCACGCTCAGCACCAGCCCGCTCGGCGGATCCTCGAACCTTCCCGCGCTCAGCACCGAGCCCCTCGGCGGGTCCGCCCAGCTCCCGGGCCTGGAGGGTTCACTGGAGTCGCTGGCACTGTCGTCCGACATCACCGCCGACCTGGGCTCGGCAGAGCTAGCGACGCTGGCGACTTCCTCCGAGCTCGTCGGCGACCTCGGCTCCACCGCCCAGACGCCGCTCGCCCTATCTGTCGACCTCATCAACACGGGTTCGGACGGCATGGCTCCGCTGTCGGCCGCCAACGCCCCGCTGGCTGCCTCGTCGGAGCTCGTCGGCGGATCCACCGCGGAGACCCCGCTCGCACTGTCGGTCGACCTCATCAGTGGCTCGACGGCCACCACCCCCTTGTCCGCGGACCTCATCACCACCGACTCGACCGCCGAGACCCCGCTCGCCCTGTCGGTCGACCTCATCGGTGGCTCGACCGCGGAGACTCCCCTCGCGCTGTCCGTCGACCTGATCAACACCGGCTCCGAAGACATGGCGCCGCTGTCCACCGACCTCCTCGGCGGTTCGGCCGAGCTCGCGCCTGTCGGCTCAGCCGAGATGGCCCCGCTGTCCACCGAGCTGTTCACGGTGGGCTCGTCCGGAATGCAGCCGCTGTCGAGCGAGCTGCTCGGCGGGTCGTCCGACCTCGCGCCGCTGGTCGGCTCCGAGGAAATGGCGCCGCTGTCCACCGACCTGCTGGGCGGTTCGTCAGATCTCGCGCCGCTGACCGGGTCCGTCGGCATGGGCTCGGTGGGGATGACCCCGCTGGTCGCCTCCGTCGGCATGGAGCCCCTCTCCACCGAGCTGGACCTCCTCGGTGGTTCGGCCGAGCTGCCCGCGCTGTCCGCGGAGTTCCCCGCCGGGTCGACCGGCGGCATCGGCGGCTCCGCCGAGCTCGTCGGTGAGGGCATCCAGGGCTCGCTGACCAACGGCTCCGCCAACGAGATCACCGGCCCGCTCGGCGGCTCGATCGAAGACGGCGGCGCGCTGTCGCCGATCATCGGTTCAATCGCCGAGGGCGGCGTCCTGCCCGAGATCGCGGGGTCGATCGACGACATCTCCGGCTCGATCTCCGGCAACGGTGGATCGACCGGCCAGAGCTCGGACACCATCAACGGCTCGGCCGGCGGCGGCGCCGGCGTGCTCCTCGGCTCGGTCGAGGAGCTGACCACGGTCAACGGCTCGCTCACCGCGTTCACGGGATCGCTGGCGAACGGGTCCACGCAGGGAACCACCTCCACGAATCTCGGTTCCACGATGGGTACCGCCGCCTCCATGGAGTCGGGCGGCAGCCTTCTGCCCGTGCTCGCCGTGACCGCGGCCGCCGGCGGCGGTGCCGCGCTCGCCACCGCCGCCGCGAACGGC
>NZ_JAALDU010000274.1 GCF_014145015.1 Dietzia sp. E1
GGTGAGCCCGCGCGACGGTATGGCCGACGACGACGCCGCCCTGCGCCGCCGCGTCCCCGGCACCGGCGCGGTGCGCGCCGAGGACGCCTTCGACGTGGAGGCCGTCGCCGCGTGGTTGCGGTCGATCACCCCCGACGACCCGGACGTGCTCGCCGGCGTGGACCTGGGCGACGACGACGAGCCGGTCCTCCCGGAGGTCCGCCAGTACACCGGTGGCGCGTCGAACCTCACCTACCTGCTGCGTTACCCCGGCGCGGACCTGGTCCTGCGGCGACCGCCGTCGGGGACCAAGGCCCGCGGCGCGCACGACATGAGGCGCGAGTACCGCGTCCAGTCGGCGCTGCGGCCGGTCTACCCGCTGGTGACGCGCATGGTCGGGTTCTGCGACGACCACTCGGTCATCGGCTCGGACTTCTACGTCATGGAACGCATGGCGGGCACGATCCTGCGCAAGAACCTGCCCCGCGACCTGCGGCTCGACCGGGTCACGACCCGGCGCCTGAGCGAGTCGGCCGTGGACGCGCTGGTGGACCTGCACGCGGTGGACGTCGCCGCCGCCGGACTGGAGGACCTCGACCGGGGCGAGGGCTACGTGCGCCGCCAGGTCGAGGGCTGGTCCGCCCGCTACCGCCGCGCCCGCACGCCGGACGTCCCGGACTTCGCGCCGGTCATGAAGTGGCTGCACGCGAACCAGCCCGAGGACGTCGGCCACTGCCTGGTCCACAACGACTTCCGGTTCGACAACCTCGTCCTGGACCCCGACGACGTCACCCGGGTGATCGGCGTCCTGGACTGGGAGATGGCCACCGTCGGTGACCCGCTCATGGACCTGGGCGGCGCGCTGGCCTACTGGGTCCAGGACGACGACGGCCCGCTGTTCAAGGCCTTCCGTCGCCAGCCCACGAACGCGCCGGGGATGCTCACCCGACGGCAGGTCGTCGAGCGCTACGCGCGCCGCGCCGGCCTGGACATCACCGACGAGCAGTGGCGCTTCTACGAGGTGTTCGGCCTGTTCCGGCTCGCGGTGATCGCCCAGCAGATCAACCACCGCTACTACCACGGGCAGACCACCAACCCGGCCTTCCGCGCGTTCCGCCCCGGGGTGGCGTTCCTCGAGCAGCGCTGCCTGCGCCTCATCCGCACCGGCGACGGACGCCTGTCACCCACGCGGATCTCCCCGAAGGACGTGATCCCGGAACTGCTCGGCGTGCCCCGCGTGGCGCTACCGCTGCTCGCCGGCGGCGTCCACGACGCCCGCGGCAAGGTCACCGGCGTCCTCGGCGGGCTCCCCGTCATCGGCGGTCTGGTCCGCGGCGCGGGGGGTGAGCGCTGATGGGCGCCATCCACCTCGTCCGCCACGGTCAGGCCTCGTTCGGCAGCGGTGACTACGACCGGCTGTCCGAGACCGGACACCTGCAGGCGCGCCTGGCCGGTGAGGACATGGCCGCCCGCGGTCTGCGGCCCGACGTGATCATCCACGGCGGCATGCGGCGCCAGCGCGAGACCGCCGAGGGCCTGATCGAGGGGCTGCGCGCGCACGGCGACGTGGACTGCCCCGTCGAGATAGACGAGCGGTGGGCGGAGTACGACGCCGACGCCGTCCTCGAGGCCGCGCGCGTGGCCGGCCTGTCCGCCGAGCACGGCACCCTCGACTCGGCGGGCTCCTCCGACGAGGCCAAGCAGGCGTTCCAACGTGAGCTCGACGCGGCGCTGGGCCACTGGTCGGGTCTCGAGGCGTTCGCCCGGTACCGCGCCGACGCCGAGGCCGCCCTCACCGACGCCGCCGCCCGGTCCGGCAGCGGCAGGACGACCCTCGTCGTGTCCTCGGCCGGCACCATCTCGCTGGCCGTGGCGACCCTGCTGGCCGACCCGGAGGGCGTCGTCGGGTTGTGGACCCGCCTGCAGCGTGTGACGGTGAACACCGGCACGGCCCGTGTCGTGGTGGGTCGGGGCGGGATGACCTGCATCGCGGTCAACGAGCACCAGCACCTCGAACGGGCGGCCGGACCGGATGACCCGCAGCGCCTGATCACCCTCCGGTGAGCGGGCGGCGGGACACGACCTCAGGAGAGACGCCCGATGCCCACGTTCCGACGCGGCCACACGACGATCGCCTACACCGACACCGGCGCGCCCGCCGGTCGTGAGGACGCCCCCGTGGTGCTGTTCGCCCACGGCCTGCTGTTCTCCGGCTGGATGTTCCACCCCCAGATCGCCCGCCTGCGGGATCGCTACCGCTGCGTGACGATCGACTTCCGCGGGCAGGGCAACTCGCCGCGCGCGCTCGGCGGGTACGACATGGACACCCTCACGGTGGACGTCGCCGAGCTGCTGCGTCACCTGCGGATCCCGGTGGTCAACTTCGTGGGGCTGTCCATGGGCGGGTTCGTGGGCATCCGGCTGGCCGCGCGCAATCCCGAGACCGTGCACACCCTCACGCTCATGGACACCGCCGCCACCCCGGAGGAGCCGGCCAACCGCCGCAAGTACCGGACCCTGTCCGCGGTGTACCGCGTGGCCGGCATCGGCCCGGTGCGGTCCCGGGTCGCGCCGATCATGCTCGCCGACGGCAACCTCGACGCCCCCTGGGTGGACGAGTGGATGGAGATGGTCGCGCGCACCGACCGGGCCGGGCTCGTCAAGGCGATCGAGTCGGTTGCCGACCGCGACCCGTGCGAGGACGAGGCGATCCGCATCATCGCCCCCACCCTGGTGATGGTGGGCGCCGAGGACAGGGCCACCCCGCCGGAGAAGTCCCGCCACCTGGTGGACCTGATCGCGGATTCGCGGTACCGCGAGATCCCCGGCGCCGGGCACTCGCCCACCCTGGAACGCCCCGACGAGGTCACGGCCATCCTCGAGGCGTTCCTCTCCGAATACGACATGTGAAGACAGGGGAATCGATGAGAGCGGAGCGCTCAGCCGTGGAGAAGTCAGGGTCGCCGGGAGGGTGGGTCGGCGTCGTCACCGGCCGGATCTCCGCCTGGATCATGCTGGTGGCGGTCCTGCTGGTGAGCGGGGCGGTGTTCGCGTTCGCCTCCTCGGAGAGCTCGTCCGAGGCGCCGCAGACCCTGCCCGACGACTCCGAGGCGGCGCTCGTCTCCGAGATCCAGCGGGAGTTCCCCGACTCCGGCTCGGTGCCCGCCGTCCTGGTGGTGACCCGCGAGGACGGCGGCGAGCTCGGCCCCGAGGGCGTCGCCGCCGCGGTCGGCGCCGGTGAGCGCATGTCCGAGGTCGTGGGGACCCCGCCGCAGGGACCGATCCAGTCCGAGGACGGCGCCGCCGCCCTGGTGCTCGTCCCCGTCGACGCGTCGCTCATCTCCGGCGGCGAGGGGCGCGAGCTCGTCGAGGAGATGCGGGGCGCCGTCGCCGAGGGCCTCGACGACGGACTGAGCGCGCAGCTCACCGGCGGGCCCGCGTTCGCCGCGGACACCGCCGCCGCGTTCGAGGGCGCCGACTTCCGGCTCCTCGCCGCCACCGCGCTGGTCGTCGCGGTGCTGCTCATCATCACCTACCGCTCGCCCGTCCTGTGGCTGGTGCCGCTGCTCATCATCGGCGTCGCCGATAGGGTCGCGGCCCTGCTCGTCTCGCTGGTCGGCGAGGCCGCGGGTGTCACGGTCGACGCCTCGACCTCCGGCATCGTCTCCGTCCTCGTCTTCGGCGCGGGCACCAACTACGCCCTGCTGCTGGTCTCCCGCTACCGCGAGGAACTGCGCAGGACCCGGGACCGCCGCACCGCGCTCCGTGACGCCTACCGCGGCGCGGTGCCGGCCATCCTCGCCAGCAACATCACGGTCGTCCTCGCCCTGCTCACCCTGCTGCTGGCGACCCTGCCCAACTACCGCTCGCTCGGCCTGTCCGCGGCGGTCGGACTCCTCGTCGCGCTGGTCTACGCGCTCATCGCGCTGCCCGCCGCGCTCGCCGTGTGCGGCCGCGGCCTGTTCTGGCCGTTCATCCCGCGCCCGGGCCAGCACCACGGTCGCCACGAGGCGGGTTCGGGGCCCGCCACGCCCGAGGGTTTCGACGAGGAGGTGCCCCCCGGGGTCTGGGGCCGCATCGCCGCGCGCGTCGTGAAGCGCCCGGTGACGGTGCTGGTCTCCTGCGTCCTGCTGCTGGCGGTCCTCGCGCTGGGACTCATCGGCACCCGCGTCGGCCTGAGCCAGACCGAGCAGTTCCGCACCGCGTCCGAGTCCGCCGCCGGACTGGAGACCGCGGCCGAGCACTTCCCGGCCGGCGTCACCGACCCGGTCACCGTCCTCACCCGTACCGGGACCGAGGCCGGGGTCGCGGAGGCCGCGCAGGGCGTCGAGGGCGTCGTGTCCGCCCGCCCCGCAGGAGAATCGGGAACCGGGTGGAGCCGCGTCACCGTCGTGCTCGACGCCGCCCCCGCCACCGACCGGTCCGAGGACAGCGTGGTCGCGCTGCGCGAGGCGGTCGACACCGTGCCCGGCTCCGGGGCGCTCGTCGGCGGGTCCGTGGCGGAGGCCGTCGACACCTCCGAGGGCAACATCCGGGACCTGACGCTCATCGCGCCGCTCATCCTGCTCGTGGTGTTCGTCGTCCTCATCCTGGTTCTGCGGTCGCTCGTCGCACCGCTGCTGGTCCTCACCGCCACGGCGTTGTCGTCCGTCGCCGCGCTCGGGCTCGGCACCTTCGTCACCACCCAGATCCTGGGCTTCCCCGGCCTGGACGTCGCGGTGCCGCTGTACAGCTTCCTGTTCCTCGTGGCCCTCGGCGTGGACTACTCGATCTTCCTCACCATCCGGGCCCGAGAGGAGGCCGGCACCCACGCCACCCGCGAGGCGATGGTCCGCGCGGTCGCCCTCACCGGCGGGGTCATCACCTCGGCCGGCATCGTGCTCGCCTCGGTGTTCGTGGTGCTCGGCGTCCTGCCGCTCATCGTGCTCACCCAGGTCGGCGTGATCGTCGCCCTCGGCGTCCTGCTCGACACCTTCATCGTGCGCACCCTGGTCGTCCCGGCCCTGTTCACCCT
>NZ_JAALDU010000275.1 GCF_014145015.1 Dietzia sp. E1
GTGATCATCTACGACGAGCAGGACTGGTAACAGGAGGACCGATGACGGCACCAGAGCAGCGCGCGCCCAAGCAGGACCGCAGCCGCATCACGCGGGAGCGACTGCTCGGTGCCTCCATCGACCTCCTCGCGACCCAGGGCTGGGCGGCCACCACCGTCGGGGCGGTGGCCGCCGCCGCCGGCGTCTCACGGGGCGCCGCCCAGCACCACTTCCCGACCCGCGAGGACCTCATCACCGCCGCGCTCGGGCACATGATCGAGCAGCGCATCTCCGACGTCCGACGTGGCGGACTCGACCTGCCCGAGCCCGGCCCCGAGCGCACCGTGGCCGTGGTGGGTTTCATCGTCCAGCACTACACCTCGGACCTGTTCAAGGCCGCCCTCCACGTATGGACGGCCGCGGCGAGCGATCCGGCGCTCCGCGACAGGGTCCTGCCCCTCGAGAACCACATGTCCCGCGAGGTGCTGGCCATCGCCGCGGCGGCACTCGGCCGCGACGCCGGCGACGTCCGCGTGCGCCGCGGGCTCCAGACCACCCTCGACCTCGCCCGTGGGCTCGGCCTCGCCGACGTCCTCTCGGATGACTCCGAGAGACGTGAGAAGATCGTGCGGTTCTGGGCACAGACCCTCGACGGCGTCCTCGCGGAGACCCCCGGGCCGCCGGCCGGGGATGTCGCGAACGCCTCATTTTGACCGCCGCTCCTTCCGACGGTTAGGCTTGACCATCGTGCTCGCAGTATGCGAGCTGGAGGATCGTGCCCTGTAGGCCAGCGAGAGCGGCTGACGAGGTCGCCCGTGCGCGGCGACAGGTGCGCGAGAGTCCGGATACGAGCCATGTCCCAGAGACCGGTGGTCGCCCCCGACGGAGGCCGCCAGCTAGAGAAAGTCGGTTCATGCCAACCATCAACCAGCTGGTCCGCAAGGGCCGCCAGGACAAGAAGTCGGCGACGTCGACGGCTGCCCTCAAGGGCTCGCCTCAGCGTCGCGGCGTGTGCACCCGCGTGTACACCACGACCCCCAAGAAGCCGAACTCCGCGCTCCGTAAGGTCGCCCGTGTGCGCCTGACCAGCGGCGTCGAGGTCTCCGCCTACATTCCCGGTGAGGGCCACAACCTGCAGGAGCACTCGATGGTGCTCGTGCGCGGCGGTCGTGTGAAGGACCTCCCGGGTGTCCGTTACAAGATCATCCGCGGCTCGCTCGACACCCAGGGTGTGAAGGACCGCAAGCAGGCCCGCTCCCGCTACGGCGCCAAGAAGGAGAAGTAATGCCTCGTAAGGGTCCCGCCCCGAAGCGCCAGCTCATCAATGACCCGGTCTACGGGTCGCCGCTGGTCACGCAGCTCGTGAACAAGATCCTCCTCGACGGCAAGAAGACCACCGCCGAGCGCATCGTCTACTCGGCGCTCGAGATCTGCCGCGAGAAGACCGGGACCGACCCGGTCATCACCCTCAAGAAGGCCCTGGACAACGTCCGCCCGGCCCTCGAGGTCCGCTCCCGTCGTGTCGGCGGCGCCACCTACCAGGTGCCCGTCGAGGTCCGCCCCGGTCGTTCGACGACCCTGGCGATGCGCTGGCTGGTGACGTTCTCCCGGCAGCGTCGTGAGAACACGATGGTCGAGCGCCTGGCCAACGAGATCCTGGACGCCTCCAACGGCCTGGGTGCCGCGGTGAAGCGTCGCGAGGACACGCACAAGATGGCCGAGGCCAACCGGGCGTTCGCGCACTACCGCTGGTGATCCGGTGGGGCCGTGGCCGGGGCGGCGTCGATGACGACCCCCCGGCCAGGGTCCCGTGGTCACCCGCCGGGTGGCATCATTGAACAAGGCCCGTACCGGCCGCACCGAGTGCGGGTACCGGCAGAAACACCGACCCGGTTCGGACGGTCGACACCGACCGCACGGGCCACCGACGACTCACAATCGGGAGAATCCGTGGCACAGGACGTGCTGACCGACCTCAACAAGGTCCGAAACATCGGCATCATGGCGCACATCGACGCCGGTAAGACCACCACGACCGAGCGCATCCTGTTCTACACGGGTGTCAACCGCAAGGCCGGCGAGACGCACGACGGCGCGTCGACCACCGACTGGATGGAGCAGGAGAAGGAGCGCGGCATCACGATCACCTCGGCCGCGGTGACCTGCTTCTGGAACGACAACCAGATCAACATCATCGACACGCCGGGTCACGTCGACTTCACCGTCGAGGTCGAGCGCTCGCTCCGCGTGCTCGACGGCGCCGTCGCCGTCTTCGACGGCAAGGAGGGCGTCGAGCCCCAGTCCGAGCAGGTCTGGCGCCAGGCCGAGAAGTACGACGTCCCCCGCATCTGCTTTGTCAACAAGATGGACAAGCTGGGCGCGGACTTCTACTACACGGTCCAGACCATCATCGACCGTCTCGGTGCCAAGCCGCTGGTCCTGCAGCTGCCGATCGGTGCCGAGGACCAGTTCGACGGCATCGTCGACCTGCTCACCATGAAGGCCCACGTCTGGCCGGGCAAGACCGAGATCGGTTCAGAGGCGCAGATCCAGGACATCCCGGCCGAGCTCCAGGAGAAGGCCGAGGAGTACCGCGAGAAGCTCCTCGAGACCGTCGCCGAGAGCAGCGAAGAGCTCATGGAGAAGTACTTCGGCGGCGAGGAGCTGACCCTTGACGAGATCAAGGCGGCCATCCGCAAGATGACCGTCAACTCCGAGGTGTACCCCGTTCTGTGCGGTTCCGCGTACAAGAACAAGGGTGTCCAGCCGATGCTCAACGCGGTCATCGACTTCCTCCCGACCCCGCTCGACATCGGTGAGGTCCACGGCCACAAGGTCGGCGACGAGGAGACCGAGATCCTGCGGAAGCCGTCCAAGGACGAGCCGTTCTCCGCGCTGGCGTTCAAGATCGCCGTGCACCCCTTCTTCGGCAAGCTCACGTTCGTGCGCGTCTACTCGGGTCGGGTCGAGCCGGGTGCCCAGGTCGCCAACTCGACCAAGGGCAAGAAGGAGCGCGTCGGCAAGCTCTTCCAGATGCACGCCAACAAGGAGAACCCGGTCGACGAGGCCGTGGCCGGCAATATCTACGCCTTCATCGGACTCAAGGACACCACCACCGGTGACACGCTGTGCGACCTGAACAACCAGGTCGTCCTCGAGTCGATGACGTTCCCGGACCCGGTCATCGACGTCTCGATCGAGCCCAAGACCAAGGCCGACCAGGAGAAGCTGTCGACCGCCATCCAGAAGCTCGCCGAGGAGGACCCCACCTTCTCCGTGCGTCTGGACGAGGAGACCGGTCAGACGGTCATCGGCGGCATGGGCGAGCTGCACCTGGACGTCCTCGTGGACCGCATGAAGCGCGAGTTCAAGGTCGAGGCCAACGTCGGTAAGCCGCAGGTCGCCTACCGCGAGACCATCAAGGGCTCGATCGACAAGTACGACTACACCCACAAGAAGCAGACCGGTGGTTCCGGTCAGTTCGCGAAGGTGCAGATCGCGCTGGAGCCCCTCGACCAGGAGGCCGTCGAAGAGGGCTCGACCTACGAGTTCAGCGACAAGGTCACCGGTGGCCGCGTGCCCAAGGAGTACATCCCCTCCGTGGACGCCGGCATCCAGGACGCGATGCAGTACGGCATCCTCGCCGGGTACCCGATGGTCAACGTCAAGGCGACCCTGGTCGACGGTGCGTACCACGAGGTGGACTCGTCCGAGATGGCGTTCAAGGTCGCGGGCTCGATGGCCTTCAAGGAGGCCGCCCGCAAGTGCCAGCCCGTGATCCTGGAGCCGCTCATGGCCGTCGAGGTCGTGACGCCCGAGGACTACATGGGTGACGTCATCGGCGACCTCAACTCCCGCCGCGGCCAGGTCAACGCGATGGAGGAGCGCTCCGGCGCCCGCGTCGTGAAGGCCAACGTGCCGCTTTCCGAGATGTTCGGCTACGTCGGCGACCTCCGGTCGAAGACGCAGGGCCGGGCGAACTACTCGATGGTCTTCTCCCACTACGCCGAGGTTCCGGCGAGCGTGGCCAAGGAGATCATCGCCAAGGCGACCGGCGAGTGACCGGTACGGCTCCGGTGCGTCTGAGAAGGCGCGCCGGGGCCGATGCCGGCGGCGCACGGTCGAACCTCCGGGTGGCCGCCGGTTCGTGCCTCACGGCACGATGAGTAAGATCAGACCCCACACAATGCAGTGCCCACCTCGACGGGTGGGGACAGACCAGTCCAGGAGGACAACAAGTGGCGAAGGCGAAGTTCGAGCGGACGAAGCCGCACGTTAACATCGGCACCATCGGTCACGTCGACCACGGTAAGACCACCACCACCGCGGCCATCACCAAGGTTCTGGCGGACACCTACCCCGAGCTCAACGACGCCTTCGCGTTCGACGAGATCGACAAGGCGCCGGAGGAGAAGGCTCGTGGTATCACGATCAACATCTCCCACGTCGAGTACCAGACCGAGAAGCGTCACTACGCGCACGTCGACGCCCCCGGTCACGCCGACTACATCAAGAACATGATCACCGGTGCCGCCCAGATGGACGGCGCGATCCTGGTCGTGGCGGCCACCGACGGCCCGATGCCCCAGACCCGTGAGCACGTGCTGCTCGCCCGTCAGGTCGGCGTGCCCTACATCCTCGTCGCTCTCAACAAGTGCGACATGGTCGACGACGAGGAGATTCTCGAGCTCGTCGAGATGGAGGTCCGCGAGCTGCTGGCCTCGCAGGAGTTCGACGAGGACGCCCCCGTCGTGCACATCTCGGCGCTGAAGGCCCTCGAGGGTGACGAGAAGTGGGTCCAGGCCGTTCGCGACCTCATGCAGGCCTGCGACGACTCGATTCCCGATCCCGAGCGTGAGACCGACAAGCCGTTCCTCATGCCCGTCGAGGACGTCTTCACGATCACCGGTCGTGGCACCGTCGTCACCGGCCGTATCGAGCGTGGCCAGATCAACGTCAACGAGGACGTCGAGCTCATCGGCATCCGTGACAAGGCCACCAAGACCACCATCACGGGCATCGAGATGTTCCGTAAGCTCCTCGACTACGGCGAGGCGGGCGACAACGTCGGTCTGCTGGTCCGTGGCCTCAAGCGCGAGGATGTCGAGCGCGGCCAGGTCGTCATCAAGCCGGGCGCCTACACCCCGCACACCACGTTCGAGGGTCAGGCCTACATCCTGTCCAAGGACGAGGGCGGCCGTCACACGCCGTTCTTCAACAACTACCGCCCGCAGTTCTACTTCCGTACCACGGACGTGACCGGCGTCGTGACCCTCCCCGAGGGCACCGAGATGGTCATGCCGGGCGACAACACCGAGATGAGCGTCGAGCTCATCCAGCCGGTCGCCATGGACGAGGGCCTGCGGTTCGCCATCCGTGAGGGTGGCCGCACCGTCGGCGCCGGCCAGGTCACCAAGATCATCAAGTGATCGAGTGATCCCACGGCGCGGGTGATCAACTCGCACCACATGTGAAGGGCGTCCCACCGCGAGGTGGGGCGCCCTTCACGCATTCCGTGGGAGGCGGTGGGGCGGCGTCGATCACCTACGGCGGCCGAGGATGCTCATGGCCACGGACAGGCCGACAGCGGCGACTCCCGCGAACGCCGTCACCGCGACCGCGGCGACCTGCTCGGCACTGGCGCCGTGATCGGCGCGACCGGTGCCGATGACCCCGTGTCGCCTGTCCACCTCCTCGAGAGCGCGCAGGAGCGCGTCGGGGTCACCTCCCTTGTCGGGATGATGGCGGAGGACCGCCTGCCGCCTGTCCCTTCGATAGGCGACAGGGTCGCGGGGTTCACGTCGACTGTTCACGGGCAGCTCTCCTAGGCGCGGACGGGGTCGCTGATCTCCCCGACGGTACCCAAGTCGGGGCGCGCGCCGTGGCGCCGTCCGGGACGACACGGCGTGGGCGTCGGATGGCCGGGGCGCGCCGATTTTGCCCCCGGCGACGATGTACTGCATACTGGTCAAGTTGCCCGGACAAGGCGGCGTCTGCGTATGGGTCCTCACGGACCGGTGCGTGGTGCCGGGTTGGTCGGGCGAGCACGACAAGGGCGGGTGAGCGATCACCCGCCGGAAAAGCGGGAGGGCGACACGCCCGACCGCGTGGACGCGTCGTGACACGTCAACAGCGGCAGCGGATCGGTCCGCCGTCATCCTCGCCTCGCGCGAGTGTGCGGCATCCCGTCCTCTGGAGGTCTCGTAGTCGTGTCATGTGCGTGCACGGGGGAGCCCTCCACGACGGGCACCGATGCACGAGACCGGGTTATCGACGGTCTGACGGTGTCACGTATGACAAGCGAACACAGCAGTGTCCCCGCGCGGCGAGGGCGCTCACGACAGCCGCCTTCATGGGCGGGAGGAGAAGAGGACGAAGTGGCGGGACAAAAGATCCGCATCCGGCTCAAGGCCTATGACCACGAGGCCATCGACGCCTCGGCGCGCAAGATCGTCGAGACGGTGACCCGTACGGGTGCTCGTGTCGTCGGCCCGGTGCCGCTGCCCACCGAGAAGAACGTCTACTGCGTCATCCGCTCGCCGCACAAGTACAAGGATTCGCGTGAGCACTTCGAGATGCGTACCCACAAGCGGCTGATCGACATCCTCGACCCCACGCCGAAGACCGTGGACGCGCTCATGCGCATCGACCTGCCTGCCAGCGTCGACGTCAACATCCAGTGACCTCCGACCGCGTAGCGGTCAGCAAGCAACGTGCAGCGGAGACAGTGAACAGATGAGTAACACCGAGATCAAGGGCATCCTGGGCGCCAAGCTCGGCATGACCCAGGTCTTCGACGAGAACAACCGGGTGGTCCCGGTGACCGTCGTGAAGGCCGGGCCGTGCGTCGTGACCGGGATTCGTACCGAAGAGAACGACGGCTACAACGCCGTCCAGATCGCGTTCGGCGCGGTCGACCCCCGCAAGGTCACCAAGCCGGTCGCGGGTCAGTTCGAGAAGGCCGGGGTCACCCCGCGCCGCCACATCGCCGAGATCCGCCTCGACAACGCCGAGCAGGCCGCCGGCTTCGAGATCGGCCAGGAGATCGGCGCCGACGTGTTCGAGGACGGCGCCTTCGTCGACGTCACCGGCACGTCGAAGGGCAAGGGTTTCGCCGGCACCATGAAGCGCCACGGCTTCGCCGGCCAGGGTGCCTCGCACGGTACCCAGGCCGTGCACCGTAAGCCGGGTTCCATCGGCGGCGCCTCGACGCCCGGCCGCGTCTTCAAGGGCAAGGCCATGGCCGGCCGCATGGGCAACGAGCGTGTGACCACCATGAACCTCAAGGTCCACAAGGTCGACGCCGAGGCCGGCGTCCTCCTCATCAAGGGAGCCATCCCGGGTCGCAACGGCGGCCTCGTGATGGTCCGTTCCGCTGTGAAGGGCGGTGCGCGCGCATGACCACGACGGAGAACACCGTGAACCTCAAGCTGGATGTCCGTACCCCGGCCGGCTCGACCGACGGATCGGTCGAGCTCCCCGCCGAGATCTTCGGCGTCGAGCCCAACCTGCCCCTGATGCACCAGGTCGTGGTGGCGCAGCTCGCCGCGGCGCGGCAGGGCACCCACTCGACCAAGACCCGCGGCGAGGTCAGCGGCGGCGGTCGTAAGCCGTTCCGCCAGAAGGGCACCGGCCGCGCCCGTCAGGGCTCGACCCGCGCTCCCGCCTACACCGGCGGCGGTACGGTCCACGGCCCCAAGCCGCGTGACTACTCGCAGCGCACCCCCAAGAAGATGAAGGCCGCCGCTCTGCGTGGCGCCCTGTCCGACCGGGCCGCGAGCGAGCGCATCCACGTGGTCACCGAGTTCGTCGAGGGCCAGAAGCCGTCGACCTCCGGTGTCCGTGACTTCCTCGGCACCCTGTCCGACCGGAAGAAGTTCCTGATCGTGGTCGGTCGTGAGGACCTCGCCGCATGGCGCTCCGCCGCCAACCTCGATCATGTCCATCCGATCGCTCCGGATCAGCTCAACACCTACGACGTCCTGAACGCCGACGACGTCGTGTTCTCGGTCGAGGCTCTGGACGCGTTCGTCACGCAGGCGAGCCGTTCGCTCGCCGGCAAGGCTGCGAAGGAGGCCGACAAGTGAGCACCGTCGCCGATCCCCGGGACGTGATCCTCGCCCCGGTCGTCTCCGAGAAGGCCTACGGCCTGCTCGAGCAGGGCGTGTACACGTTCCTGGTGGCCCCGGACGCCAACAAGACGCAGATCAAGATCGCCATCCAGGAGATCTTCGGCGTCACGGTGGAGTCCGTGAACACCGCTAACCGTCAGGGCAAGCGCAAGCGCACCCGCACCGGGTACGGACAGCGCAAGAGCACCAAGCGCGCCATCGTGACCCTCGCGGCCGACAGCAAGCCCATCGAGATCCCGGGTCTGACCGCCTGACGGCGGGAAGAGTTAAGGACGAGAGAACCTCATGGCTATCCGCAAGTACAAGCCCACGACCCCCGGTCGTCGCGGCTCGAGCGTCTCGGACTTCGCCGAGATCACCCGCTCGACGCCCGAGAAGTCGCTGCTGCGCCCGCTGAGCAAGACCGGCGGCCGCAACGGCCACGGCCGCATCACCACCCGCCACAAGGGCGGTGGGCACAAGCGTCAGTACCGCGTCATCGACTTCCGTCGGAACGACAAGGACGGCGTGCTCGCCACCGTGGCGCACATCGAGTACGACCCGAACCGCACCGCGAACATCGCGCTGCTGCACTACGCGGACGGCGAGAAGCGCTACATCCTCGCCCCCCGCAACCTCAAGCAGGGCATGAAGGTCGAGTCGGGCGCAGGCGCCGACATCAAGACCGGCAACAACCTGCCGCTCCGCAACATCCCCGCCGGCACGGTCGTGCACGCGGTGGAGTTGCGCCCGGGCGGCGGTGCCAAGATGGCCCGCGCTGCCGGCGCCGGTATCCAGCTGCTCGGCAAGGAGGGCACCTACGCGTCCCTGCGTATGCCGTCCGGTGAGATCCGCCGCGTCGACGTGCGCTGCCGCGCCACGATCGGCGAGGTCGGCAACGCAGAGCAGGCCAACATCAACTGGGGTAAGGCCGGCCGCATGCGGTGGAAGGGCGTCCGCCCGACCGTCCGTGGTGTGGTCATGAACCCCATCGACCACCCGCACGGTGGTGGCGAGGGCAAGACGTCCGGTGGACGTCACCCCGTCAGCCCGTGGGGCCAGCCCGAGGGCCGGACCCGTAAGCCCAACAAGGCGAGCGACAGCCTCATCGTCCGTCGCCGTCGCACCGGTAAGAAGCGCTAAGGAGGGAAACTAGGATGCCTCGTAGTCTCAAGAAGGGTCCGTTCGTCGACGAACACCTCCTCGCGAAGGTGGACGTGCAGAACGACAAGGGCACTCATCAGGTCATCAAGACCTGGTCGCGTCGCTCGACGATCCTGCCCGATTTCATCGGCCACACGTTCGCCGTCCACGACGGCCGCAAGCATGTGCCCGTGTTCGTGTCCGACTCGATGGTGGGTCACAAGCTCGGCGAGTTCGCGCCGACGCGCACGTTCAAGGGGCACATCAAGGACGATCGGAAGAGTAAGCGTCGATGAGCACTGACACCCAGAAGAACGAAGCGCAGGCCGAGCAGAAGCTCACCGCCCGCGCCACCGCTAAGTTCGTCCGCGTCACGCCCATGAAGGCGCGTCGCGTGATCGACCTGGTCCGGGGCAAGGACGCCTCTGACGCGCTGGACATCCTGCGGTTCGCCCCGCAGGCCGCCAGCGAGCCGGTCGCCAAGGTTCTGGCGTCGGCTATCGCGAACGCCGAGAACAACCTGGATCTGGATCCCCGGACCCTGGTCGTCACCACGGCGTACGCCGACGAGGGGCCGACTCTGAAGCGGTTCCGTCCGCGCGCCCAGGGCCGGGCCTTCCGCGTGCGGAAGCGCACGAGCCACATCACCGTCGAGGTGACCAGCGTGCCCGAGAAGGCCGGGTCCGGCCGGGGACGTCGTAACCAGGGAGGTGCCCGCTAAATGGGACAGAAGATCCATCCGCACGGCTTCCGTCTGGGCATCACCTCGGACTGGTCGTCCAAGTGGTTCGCCGACAAGCAGTACGCCGACTACGTGTCCGAGGACATCAAGATCCGCCAGCTCCTGTCGAAGGGCATGGAGCGTGCCGGCATCTCGGGCGTGGACATCTCGCGTACCCGTGACCGGGTCCACGTGGACATCCACACCGCCCGTCCCGGCATCGTGATCGGTCGTCGTGGCGCCGAGGCCGACCGCCTGCGTGGCGAGCTCGAGAAGCTCACCGGCAAGCAGGTCCACCTCAACATCCTCGAGATCAAGAACACCGAGGCCGACGCCCAGCTCGTTGCCCAGGGCATCGCCGAGCAGCTGTCCAACCGCGTGGCCTTCCGCCGCGCGATGCGCAAGGGCATCCAGTCCGCCATGCGCCAGCCGCAGGTCAAGGGCATCAAGGTGGTCTGCTCGGGTCGTCTCGGCGGTGCCGAGATGTCCCGTTCGGAGCGCTACCACGAGGGTCGCGTCCCGCTCCACACCCTCCGTGCCGAGATCGACTACGGCACGTACGAGGCCAAGACGACCTTCGGTCGCATCGGCGTCAAGGTGTGGATCTACAAGGGCGACGTCGTGGGCGGTCGCCGCGAGTCCGACCAGTACGCCCAGTCCAGCAACCGCGGTGGCGCTGACCGTGGCCCGCGCCGCGAGCGTGGTGCCGGCCGGCCCCGTCGCTCCGGCGCCCAGGGCACCACGGCCACCAGCACCGAGACCGGCCGCGCCGGCTCGGCTGCCCCGGCCGAGGCGCCCGCAGAAAACAAGGAGGCCTGACCGTGCTGATCCCGAAGCGCGTCAAGCACCGCAAGCAGCACCACCCCGGCCGCAGCGGTGCGGCCAAGGGCGGCACCAAGGTGACGTTCGGTGACTACGGCATCCAGGCCCTCGAGCCGGCCTACGTCACCAACCGTCAGATCGAGTCCGCTCGTATCGCCATCAACCGCCATATCAAGCGTGGTGGCAAGGTCTGGATCAACATCTACCCGGACCGTCCGCTGACCAAGAAGCCCGCCGAGGTCCGCATGGGTTCCGGTAAGGGTTCGGTCGAGTGGTGGGTCGCCAACGTCAAGCCGGGACGCATCCTCTTCGAGATGTCGTACCCGAACGAGGAGACCGCTCGCGAGGCGCTTCGCCGCGCGCAGCACAAGCTCCCCTGTAAGACCCGCATCGTGACCCGGGAGGAGCAGTTCTGATGGCTAGTGGAACCACCGCCCCCGAGCTGCGCGAGCTCGACGCGGAAGCGCTGACCGCGCGTCTGCGTGAGGCCAAGGAAGAGCTGTTCAACCTGCGCTTCCAGATGGCCACCGGTCAGCTGACCAACAACCGTCGCCTGCGTGTCGTCCGTCACGACATCGCTCGCATCTACACCGTCATGCGCGAGCGCGAGCTCGGGCTGTCGGCGGCGCCGGGTGATGCCAAGTGAGTGACAAGGAAGCAGTTGTGACTGAGTCCAACGAGAACACCGAGCGCAACAGCCGCAAGGTGCGGATCGGGTACGTCGTGTCCGACAAGATGGAGAAGACCATCGTCGTCGAGCTCGAGGACCGCGTGAAGCACCCGCTGTACGGCAAGATCATGCGTCGTACGGAGCGCGTCAAGGCCCACGACGAGACCAACACCGCCGGTGTCGGCGACCGCGTGCGGATCATGGAGACCCGCCCGCTGTCCGCCTCGAAGCGGTACCGCCTCGTGGAGGTCCTGGAGCGCGCCAAGTAGGTCCGCCCCGCTCCACACGAGCAACCCGCCCCTGGGATACCCGGGGGCGGGTTGTTCGCAATTGTCACATGAGTAGACGCTGATACGACGGGGAACGTACTGTGTCATCGGCCCGGGTACGGACCGGAGCCTCACACACGACAGCGACATCGCCCAGCCAGGACAGGACGCCACATGACCGTACGAGTGGATATCCACCAGCGGAAGGAAGTGCGAGCCGGGGCCGCCCGCGGATTGCGCGCCCTCGCCGCGTCGGCAGCCGCGGTGGCTCTGATCGCCGGCGGGGCCGTGCCGGCCGCCGCGCAGAGCCCCGACGCCGGATCGATCGGGCCGGGGTCCGTCGACCCTGCGTCCCTGGCGCCTAGCGTCGTGCCCGGGAGCCTGTTCGGGGTACCGTCGCTGAGTATTGCCGCCTCGACCCATCTCGGCGCGCCGATCCCGTTGACGGGCGTCCTCGGATCACTCGCGGACGCCGGGTCCGGGGATTTCGCTCGGCCCGGCAGCTCGCTGCCGCCCGGGCAGCCGATAGCGGTCCGCGACAAGTCGATCACCCGGTCTGAGGTGCGGAGCATAGATCCGCTCTTCCCCGCGTCCCCACACGAGGTCGACGGGCGCGCCGAGGTCTGGACGGTCACGTCGGCGACGATGCAGCGGGTCGTGCGGGTGGAGGTCTACCGCGCTCCCGCGGGCGTCGACGCCCCCAACGTCTACTTCCTCGACGGTGTGGGCAGCGAGTCCCCCTCGGGCTGGAGCGGTGGCATGGGCTGGGGCGATCCGGCCGTGCGCGACCTCGACGTCAACGTGATCGCGCCGACCGGCGCTCCGTCATCGATGTGGTCCGACTGGCGGACCGACGATCCGGTCCTCGGCCCCAACAGCTGGGAGACGTTCCTGACCGAGGAGCTGCCGCCGCTGCTGGAGCAGGGTCTCGAAGGCGCCGCCGACGGGCTCGCGCACAACGGGGACTGGGGCGTGTTGGGCGTCTCGATGGGGGCGGCGTCGGCGCTCCACCTGGCCAACTCCACTCCGGAGATGTTCAGCGGGGCCGGGGGAGTGTCGGGTGCCTATTCGACACTGGACGAGCTCGGGTACCAGTACGCCCGTTTGACCGTGGCCGCCCGCCACGGTGAGGTGACCAACATGTGGGGACCACGTGGATCGCAGGCGTGGGAGGACCACGACACGGTCGCCGACCCGAGCGGGCTGGCCGGACAGTCCGTGTTCCTCAGCGCTGCCACCGGGCTCGTCGGCTCGACCGAGCTGGGGTACTTCGGGAGCAACGAACTCGTGCTGCTGGACGGGCACGTCCTCGAGAAGGGGTCATTCGAGAGCACCCTCGCACTCGAGGCCGCACTGGGCGGGGTCCCGGACGTCGATCTCGAGGTCGTCTACATGGACGCCGGTATCCACAACTGGCCGGCCTTCGTCCCACAGATGCTTCCGGGCCTGCGGCACATCCTCTCCGGCCTCGCGCCCGCCGTTCCCAATTCGCGCGCCACGACCGGGGGAGTGGCCGACCGCGAGAACGGCCCACTGGGTTCGCTGGGGTCGACCAGCTCGACCGGCTCGACCGGCTCGGCCGGCTCGACCGGCTCTTCGGGCGCGACGGGTTCCGCCGGCTCGTCCGGTTCCTCCGGGTCGCTCCGCTCGGTCGGCGCCGGGTCGGCGGGGTCAGGGGGTAGCTGACCGGGATTTGGGCCGCGCAGGGGCCGCACCCTACACTGGAACAGTTGCCCGAGCTGTCGCGTACCTTTCGCGCGCCCGGGCGGCATGACCGCGTGTGTCGGGTCGGTATCCGGCACACATCGAACAGACCTGGTCAGGAGAACCATGATCCAGCAGGAGTCGCGGCTGAAGGTCGCCGACAACACGGGTGCCAAGGAGATTCTCTGCATCCGCGTTCTCGGCGGGTCCAAGCGTCGCTACGCGGGCGTGGGCGACATCATCGTCGCCACCGTCAAGGACGCCATCCCCGGCGGCAACGTCAAGAAGGGTGAGGTCGTCAAGGCCGTCATCGTGCGCACCGCCAAGGAGCGCCGTCGCCCGGACGGGTCGTACATCAAGTTCGACGAGAACGCCGCCGTCATCATCAAGAACGACAACGACCCGCGCGGCACGCGCATCTTCGGGCCCGTCGGCCGCGAGCTGCGCGACAAGAAGTTCATGCGCATCGTCTCGCTGGCTCCGGAGGTGCTCTGACATGAAGATTCACAAGGGCGACACCGTGCTCGTCATCTCGGGCAAGGACAAGGGCGCGAAGGGCAAGGTCATCCAGGCCTACCCCGCGCAGGAGAAGGTCCTCGTCGAGGGCGTCAACCGCATCAAGAAGCACACCTCCAACTCGGCTGCCGAGCGTGGCGCCTCCTCCGGTGGCATCGTCACCCAGGAGGCCCCGATCCACGTGTCCAACGTGATGGTCGTGGACGCCGACGGCACCCCGACCCGGGTGGGAATCCGCACCGACGAGAACGGCAAGCGCGTCCGTGTCTCGCGTAAGACCGGGAAGGACCTGTGACCATGACCGAGACCGCACTTCCCTCCGGCTACACCCCGCGTCTCAAGGCGAAGTACCGCAACGAGATCAAGCCGGCCCTGAACGAGACGTTCGAGTACACGAACGTCATGCAGATCCCGGGCGTCGTCAAGGTCGTCGTCAACATGGGCGTGGGCGACGCCGCTCGCGATGCCAAGCTCATCAACGGCGCGATCAACGACCTCACCCTGATCACCGGTCAAAAGCCCGAGGTCCGCCGGGCCCGCAAGTCCATCGCGCAGTTCAAGCTGCGTGAGGGCATGCCCATCGGTGCGCGCGTCACCCTGCGTGGCGATCGCATGTGGGAGTTCCTGGACCGTCTGACCACGGTCGCCCTGCCGCGTATCCGCGACTTCCGCGGCCTCTCCGGCAAGCAGTTCGACGGCCACGGCAACTACACCTTCGGTCTCAACGAGCAGACGATGTTCTACGAGATCGACGTCGACAAGGTCGATCGTCCGCGTGGTATGGACATCACCGTCGTCACCACCGCGACGAACGACGAAGAGGGCCGGGCGCTGCTCAAGCAGCTCGGTTTCCCCTTCAAGGAGAACTGAGCCTCTCCTGCCAGGCCGGACCGGCCGTCCTCGCCGGGGCACCGCACCGCGGATCCCCGGCGACGGGCAGACGGCCCAGTCGTCTGGTCGTGAACAGTGAGAAGAGCACTGTGAACGGCGGGACACCCGAGCGCCCCACGGGGAGCCGGATCCCACACAAGAGAACATTCGCACTCTTCGTGATAGGCCCACGACGTTCGCGGGCGACCCACAGGTCGCCGGAGGGACGTGTTGCATGGGAACCGTTACGAGAAAGGAACATGGTCCATCCATGTCGATGACCGATCCCATCGCGGACATGCTGACGCGTGTGCGTAACGCCAACTCGGCGTTCCACGACACCGTGTCGATGCCGCATTCCAAGCTCAAGGGCAACATCGCGGCGATCCTCAAGCAGGAGGGTTACATCGCCGACTACGCCGTCTCCGACGCCGAGGTGGGCAAGAAGCTCACCATCGATCTGAAGTACGGCCCGTCCCGCCAGCGGAGCATCCAGGGCATCAAGCGCATCTCGAAGCCGGGTCTGCGCGTGTACGCCAAGTCCACCGAACTGCCCAAGGTCCTCGGCGGACTGGGCGTCGCGATCATCTCGACGTCCCAGGGTCTGCTCACCGACCGTCAGGCGAACAACAAGAAGGTGGGCGGGGAAGTCCTCGCCTACGTCTGGTAAGGGGGCGACGAAATGTCACGTATCGGCAAGGCTCCGATCACGGTCCCGTCCGGTGTCGACATCAAGGTCGACGGCCAGACCATCACGGTCAAGGGCCCCAAGGGTGAGCTCACCCAGGTGCTGCCCGAGCCCATCTCGGTGACCATCGAGGACAACACCATCACGGTGAACCGTCCCGACGACCACCGCGACAACCGCTCCCTGCACGGCCTCTCCCGCTCGCTGGTCAACAACATGGTCGTGGGCGTGACCGAGGGTTACAAGCAGGACATGGAGATCTTCGGCGTCGGTTACCGCGTCGTGGCCAAGGGCTCGGACCTCGAGTTCGCCCTCGGTTACTCGCACCCGGTGCCGGTCGCCGCTCCGGACGGCATCACGTTCGCCGTGGACGGTGCGACCAAGTTCTCGATCTCCGGTATCGACAAGCAGCAGGTGGGCCAGATCGCCGCCAACATCAAGCGACTGCGGAAGCACGACCCGTACAAGGGCAAGGGCATCCGCTACGCCGGCGAGCAGGTCCGTCGCAAGGTCGGAAAGACGGGTAAGTGATCATGAGCAGCACCAAGAAGCGTTCCCCGCTGGGAACCGACGCCTCGACCGCACGTCGCGAGGGTCGCGCCCGGCGCCATTACCGCCTCCGCAAGAAGGTCTCCGGCACGCCGGAGCGCCCGCGGTTGGTCGTCAACCGGTCCTCGCGCCACATCCACGCCCAGATCGTCGACGACCAGGCGGGCCGCACGCTCGCCGCCGCGTCGACCATCGAGGCCGATGTGCGCTCCCTCGAGGGCGACAAGAAGGCCCGCAGCGCGAAGGTCGGCCAGCTCCTGGCCGAGCGCGCCAAGGCCGCCGGCATCGACGCCGTCGTGTTCGACCGTGGTGGCAACAAGTACCACGGCCGGATCGCGTCGCTCGCCGACGCCGCCCGCGAGGGTGGGCTGGAGTTCTGATGACCAACACCACTGCACTGACCGCTAATGGAAGGACCGTCTGATGCCGGGACGTCAGCGTCGTGACGGCGGAAGCAACGGGCCCGCCGCAGACAACAAGAACACCAACGACAACGCCCAGGGGCGCGGCGGCGACCGCGGCCGTGGGCGGGGCCGCGACGATCGTCGTGGCCGCCACGACGACGAGAAGTCGCAGTACATCGAGCGCGTCGTCACCATCAACCGTGTCTCCAAGGTCGTGAAGGGCGGTCGTCGCTTCAGCTTCACCGCGCTCGTGATCCTCGGTGACGGCAACGGCATGGTGGGCGTCGGCTACGGCAAGGCCAAGGAGGTGCCGGCCGCGATCCAGAAGGGATCGGAGGAGGCCCGGAAGAACTTCTTCCGAGTCCCGCTCATCGGCTCCACCATCCCGCACCCCATCCAGGGTGAGGCCGCCGCCGGTGTCGTCATGCTCCGTCCGGCCTCCCCGGGTACCGGTGTCATCGCCGGTGGCGCCGCCCGCGCCGTGCTCGAGGCCGCCGGGGTGAACGACATCCTCTGCAAGTCGCTCGGCTCGGACAACGCCATCAACGTCGTTCACGCGACCGTGGCCGCCCTCAAGGGTCTGCACCGTCCCGAGGAGGTCGCGGCACGTCGTGGCCTGCCGATTGAGGACGTCGCGCCCGCGGGCATGCTCCGTGCGCGTGCCGGACAGGGGGCCTGATCATGGCTAACCTCAAGATCACCCAGGTCCGTGGGACCGTCGGGACCAAGAAGAACCAGCGGGACTCCCTGCGTACGCTCGGCCTCAAGGGCATCCGGAAGTCGGTCGTGCGTGAGGACAACGCGCAGACCCGGGGTCTCATCAACGTCGTGAACCACCTCGTCGTGGTCGAAGAGACGGAGTGAGCATGACCATCAAGTTGCACCACCTGCGCCCGGCGCCCGGCGCCCACACCGACAAGACCCGCGTGGGTCGTGGTGAGGGATCGAAGGGCAAGACCGCCGGCCGCGGTACCAAGGGCACCAAGGCGCGTAAGAACGTCCCCGCGGCGTTCGAGGGCGGCCAGATGCCGATCCACATGCGACTCCCGAAGCTCAAGGGCTTCAAGAACCGCAACAAGGTCGTCTTCCAGGTCGTCAACGTGTCCGACATCCAGCGGCTGTTCCCGAACGGCGGCGAGGTCGGCGTGACCGAGCTCGTCGACGCGGGCGCGGTCCGCAAGAACCAGCCGGTCAAGGTGCTCGGTGACGGGGAGATCTCCGTCGCCGTCACCCTGACCGTCGACAAGGTCTCCGCGTCGGCCAAGAGCAAGATCGAGGCCGCCGGCGGAAGCGTGTCGGAGGCCGGGGCCTGATCCCCGGCCGGCCCCTCGTGGGCCGCTGAGGTGCGCAGGGGTCGGGTCCGAGAGTCTCGGATCCGGCCCCTGCCCTCGTCTTGATAGAGTTTTCCCGTTGTGCGCTCCGGGCCCGGCAACCGCCGTGGGGTCCATCCGACCCGCTCCCGGCGCATCTGCTTTCGACGACCGGCGGCCCACAGCCGACCACGACCAGGAGGACATGTGCTCTCCGCACTCGCGTCCGCGATCAAGGACCGGGACCTGAGGAAGAAGATCCTCTTCACCCTCGGGATCATCATCCTCTACCGGATCGGCGCGCAGATCCCGTCGCCCGGCGTCGACTACCCCAAGCTGCGCGGCCTGCTCGACACCGCGATGACCGGGGACAACGCCCAGTTGTACTCACTGGTCAACCTGTTCTCCGGTGGCGCGCTGCTGCAGCTGTCCGTCTTCGCGATCGGCATCATGCCGTTCATCACGGCGAGCATCATCGTCCAGCTGCTCACCGTGGTCATCCCCTACTTCGAACAGCTGAAGAAGGAGGGGCAGTCCGGCCAGGCCAAGATGACGCAGTACACGCGCTATCTGACCATCGCGCTGGCCGTGCTCCAGTCCGCAGGCATCGTCGCGCTGGCCGACCGGGGACAGCTCCTCGGTAACGGACAGTCCGTCCTCATGGACGACGACATCCTCACACTCATCACGATCGTGATCGTCATGACCGCCGGCGCGGCCCTCGTCATGTGGTTCGGCGAGCTCATCACCGACCGCGGCGTCGGCAACGGCATGTCGCTGCTCATCTTCGCCGGCATCGCGTCCCGCATCCCCGCCGAGGGCGTGAACATCTACCAGAACTCGTCGACCATGAAGTTCGCCGCGGTCATGTTCGCGGTCGTGCTCATCGTCGTCGCCGTCGTCTTCGTCGAGCAGGGACAACGCCGGATCCCCGTCCAGTACGCCAAGCGGATGGTCGGTCGCCGTCAGTACGGCGGGACCTCGACCTACCTCCCGCTGAAGGTCAACCAGGCGGGCGTCATCCCCGTGATCTTCGCGTCGTCGCTCATGTACGTGCCGATCCTCATCACGCAGCTGGTGCAGGGCCCCGAGCCGTCGGGCGACGGTTTCTGGCAGCGCTACGTGATGCAGTACCTCCAGAACCCGTCGAGCTGGGGCTACATCGTCCTGTACTTCGCCCTCATCATCTTCTTCGCGTACTTCTACGTGGCCATCCAGTTCGACCCCATGGAGCAGGCCGAGAACATGAAGAAGTACGGCGGCTTCATCCCGGGGATCCGGCCCGGACGCCCGACCGCCGAATACCTGGGCTACGTCCTCAACCGGATCCTGCTCTTCGGTTCGCTGTACCTCGGCCTCATCGCCGTGCTCCCGAACATCTTCCTCGACATGGGCAGCGGGGGTGGCGACATGCAGAACATGCCGTTCGGCGGCACCGCCGTGCTCATCATGGTCTCCGTGGGCCTCGACACCGTGAAGCAGATCGAAGCCCAGTTGATGCAGCGCAACTACGAGGGCTTCCTCAAGTAGCCGCGGCCTCGTCCGAGCAACCCCACTGTAGAAAGGCTGGTCCCCACCATGCGTCTCGTCCTCCTCGGCCCTCCCGGTGCCGGTAAGGGAACCCAGGCGGCTCTGTTGTCGGAGAAGCTCGGCGTGCCTCACATCTCGACCGGTGACCTGTTCCGCGCCAACATCTCCCAGGGCACCGATCTGGGCAAGGAGGCGAAGGGTTACATCGACGCCGGTAACCTGGTCCCCGCCGAGGTGACCAACCGCATGGTCAAGGCCCGCATCGCGGAGCCCGACGCCGAGGAGGGCTTCCTGCTCGACGGATACCCGCGCAGCGTCGCGCAGGCGGACGCCCTCAAGGAGATGCTCTCCGAGGCGGGATGCTCCCTCGACGCGGTGCTGGAGTTCAAGGTCGACGACGACACGGTGGTCCAGCGGATGCTGGCCCGTGGGCGCGAGGACGACACCGAGGACGTGATCCGTAACCGCATGTCGGTGTATCGGTCCGAGACCGCCCCTCTGCTCGAGTACTACGGGGGCGACGTCAAGAGCATCGACGCCGTCGGTGAGGTCGAGGAGATCAACGCCCGCGCGCTCGCCGCGCTGGGTCGCTGACGCCCGCCGTGTTCGGTCGGTCGCGCAAGGGCGTCGTCACCGCTCGCACCGCGGGGGAATTGGACGCGATGGAGGCGGCGGGGCGCATCGTCGGCCGCACGCTCATCGCGGTCCGGGACGCCGCCGTCCCGGGCGCGACGACAGGTGATCTCGACGAGGTCGCTGAGCAGTTGATCCGCGAGGCCGGGGCCATACCGTCCTTCAAGGGGTACGAGGGTTTCCCCGGTTCCATCTGTTCCTCGGTCAACGAGGTCGTGGTGCACGGGATCCCCGGACCTGACACGGTGCTGGGCGATGGCGACCTCGTCTCGATAGACTGCGGCGCCATCCTCGAGGGATGGCACGGTGACTCGGCGTGGACGTTCGGCGTGGGGTCCCTCGCGCCCGATGTCGCCGCCCTCAACGACGCGACGCGTGAGGTCCTCGAGGAGGGCATGCTCGCGATGCTCCCCGGGAACAGGCTGACCGACGTGTCACACGCGCTCGAGGTGGCCACCCGGCGGGCCGAGGAACGACACGGCGTCTCGCTCGGGATCGTCGACGGTTTCGGCGGCCACGGCATCGGCCGTGAGATGCACGAATGGCCGTTCCTCGCCAACGAGGGCAAACCCGGTAGGGGACCGCGCCTCCAGGAGGGATCGGTCCTGGCGATCGAGCCGATGCTGGTCCTCGGCGGAGAGACCGACACGCGGACCCTGTCGGACGACTGGACGGTCGTCACCGTCGACGGCTCGCCGGCCTCACACTGGGAGCACACCGTCGCCGTGACCGCCGACGGTCCGCGGATCCTCACGCCACGGTCGTGACGGCGACGGAACCCGCGAGAAGGGGAGTGTGGAGTGCGCGCCCGGCCTGAGTGCACCACGCCGCGGTCGGCGGCCCGGGTGCTGCTCGCGCTGATCGTCGGCGTCGCGGTGGCCCTGACGCAGCTCGGGACGCCGTGGGCCCCGGTCGCCGCCGCGCAGTCCGTCATGGACCGACCCGGGGGACCGGTGATGGAGCCGCCGCAACCGGCACCCTTCTACCACGCGGACCCCGGTGTGCTCGCCGCCGCCCGTAACGGACAGGTCATCAACACGCGCGACGTGACGATGCCCGTGTTCCTCGGGTACCGGACCACCGAGATCGCCTACCGGTCCACCGACACCGCCGACCGGCCGCTGCTGGCCACCGCCACCGTCGTCAGGCCCCCGCACGCCCGCCCGAACGGGCCCGTTCTGAGCTACCAGCACTATCTCAACGCGCTCGGTCAACGGTGCGCCCCGACGGAGACGCTGGTCAACCCCACGCTGGAGACGGTCCAGGACAACGTCATGGCCTTCCTGCGGGTGCGGCTCGACCAGGGGTGGACCGTGATCATCCCCGACCACCTCGGCCCCAAGGTCGCCTACCCGGGTGGCCGCCTGTCCGCGAGGATCGTCCTCGACGGCATGCGTGCGGTGCGGGACGACCCCCGGTTCGACTCCGCCGCGAGCCGATTCGGAGCGTTGGGCTACTCCGGCGGCGGCATCGCCAGTGCGTGGGTCGCCCTGATGCACGACGAGTACGCGCCCGACGTCGACCTCGTCGGAGTCGCGCAGGGCGGTGTCCCGACGGACATGACCACCATGGCCCGCATGATCGGGAACGCGCCGCACCCGGCGTTCGGTCTGGCTTTCGCGGCCGCGGTGGGCATGGCGCGCGAGTACCCGGAGGCCATCCGCCTGGAGGACAAGCTCACTCCGGAGGGGTGGGCGCTCTTCGAGCAGCTGCGCGGTCGGTGTACCGCCACGCTCCTCGCCCTCGGGGCGTTCAAGTCGGTGCCCATGGTGCTCCACGGGGGCGACCTGATGGCGGAGGAGGGGCTCATGCGCGCGTTCGCGGCCAACAGCGTCCGGCTCAGCCCCGACGTCCCCCGCGTCCCGGTGTTCATGTGGCACGCGCGCACGGATCCCCTCGTGCCGTTCTGGGACGCGGAGGAGACCGCCCGCCGCTACTGCGCGGAGGGCACCCCGCTGACCTGGGAACCGGGGATCGCACCCGAGCACCTCATGGGCGCCGTGGAGAAGCTGCCGGCCGCGATGACGTGGCTGCAGCAGCGGTTCGACGGTGTGGCCGCCGGGCCGCGCTGTACCGTCTGAGCCTCGATTGGCGCGCAGCCCCGGCCTGCCGTAGGCTTATACGTCGGTGTGCCCACCAGTGCACCACAATCCGGTAGACGTCATCCGGGGAATCGTGGAGGACCGTAACCAGCATGGCAAAGAAAGACGGAGCCATCGAGGTCGAGGGCCGTGTCGTCGAGCCGTTGCCGAACGCAATGTTCCGCATCGAGCTCGAGAACGGGCACAAGGTCCTCGCTCACATCAGCGGGAAGATGCGGCAGCACTACATCCGCATCCTTCCGGAGGACCGCGTCGTCGTGGAGCTCTCGCCCTACGACCTGACGCGTGGTCGGATCGTCTACCGCTACAAGTAAAGACGCTCAACTCCCCGTACCAGCCGCCGCCTCCGCGAAAGGGGTCGGCGGGTTCGTACCCCCGGTTGCGGAGGCCGGGGCCCCGGACGGCTGCTCATCGAGAGATGACCATCCGGATCGGGGGCGGTCGGGGAGCAGACCTACCGCACGACGAAAGAGATACGCCACATGGCACGCCTTGCCGGCGTCGATCTCCCACGCGACAAGCGCATGGAGATCGCGCTCACCTACATTTTCGGCATCGGTCGCACCCGGTCGTTGGAGATCCTGGAGCGTACGGGCATCAGCCCCGACCTCCGCACCAAGGACCTCACCGACGAGCAGCTGACCGTCCTTCGTGACGACATCGAGGGCAACTACAAGGTGGAGGGTGACCTCCGCCGCGAGATCCAGGGCGACATCCGCCGGAAGATCGAGATCGGTAGCTACCAGGGACTGCGTCACCGTCGTGGCCTGCCCGTCCGTGGTCAGCGGACCAAGACCAATGCCCGTACCCGTAAGGGTCCGAAGAAGACCGTCGCCGGAAAGAAGAAGTAATGCCCCCCAAGTCACGCGCTGCGGGCCCCAAGAAGACGGGCCGTCGCAAGGATAAGAAGAACGTGCCCCTGGGCCAGGCCCACATCAAGAGCACGTTCAACAACACGATCGTCTCGATCACCGACCCGTCCGGTGGCGTCCTCGCATGGGCGTCCTCCGGCCACGTCGGCTTCAAGGGCTCGCGTAAGTCGACGCCCTTCGCTGCCCAGCTGGCCGCCGAGAACGCGGCCCGCAAGGCGCAGGAGCACGGCGTCAAGAAGGTCGACGTGTTCGTCAAGGGCCCCGGCTCGGGACGTGAGACCGCGATCCGCTCCCTCCAGGCCGCCGGCCTCGAGGTGGGCACGATCTCCGATGTCACCCCCCAGCCCCACAACGGCTGTCGTCCGCCCAAGCGGCGTCGAGTCTGAGCCGGAAGGAACGCACTAGACCATGGCACGTTACACCGGCCCCGTCACCCGCAAGTCGCGCCGTCTCGGCGTGGACCTCGTGGGTGGAGACACCGCATTCGAGCGTCGGCCCTTCCCGCCCGGTCATCACGGCCGTGCGCGGATCAAGGAGTCCGAGTACCGCACCCAGCTGCAGGAGAAGCAGAAGGCCCGCTTCACCTACGGCGTGATGGAGAAGCAGTTCCGTCGTTACTACGAGGAGGCCAACCGTCGCGCCGGTAAGACCGGCGAGAACCTCCTCCAGATCCTCGAGTCGCGACTGGACAACGTCGTGTACCGCGCGGGTCTCGCGCGGACGCGCCGCCAGGCCCGTCAGCTCGTGGCGCACGGCCACTTCCTGGTCAACGACCAGAAGGTGACCATCCCGAGCTACCGCGTCTCGCAGTACGACATCATCGATGTCCGTCCCAAGTCCACCAAGATGGACTGGTTCGAGATCGCCCAGGAGACGCTCGGTGAGCGTCCCGTCCCGGCGTGGCTGCAGGTCGTCCCGACGACCCTGCGGATCCTCGTCCACCAGCTCCCCGAGCGCGCCCAGATCGAGGTGCCGCTGCAGGAGCAGCTGATCGTCGAGCTCTACTCGAAGTGATCTGTCCTCCCTCGTCGCCGGGCGGGCCGCACACCGCGGCCCGCCC
>NZ_JAALDU010000276.1 GCF_014145015.1 Dietzia sp. E1
CGGGTGGACGCCACGATCGATTCGGCCGAGGGCGTGGTCGCCCGGGTCGGCGCGACCGTGGACACCGCGGACGAGTTGGTCCTCGACGCGGGCACGCTCATCGAGCGCGTCGTGCCGCTCATCGACTTCGCGGACTCCGCGCTGGCCCCCGTCAAACCTGTCGTCGAGGCGCTGCTCGTCGACGCCGAGCTCGATCCCGAGGTTGCGCGCCGCGTCGCGACGCGCCTCACCGAGGTGCTCGTGTGGGCGGACAAGACCGTCTCGCTGCTGGAGCCGATCGCCGACGAGGTCCTCGAGTCGGTCGACCCGGAGGAGATCAAGGCGGTCGTGAAGTTCATCGACCACCTGCCCGCGCTGGGCGAGAGCCTGGAGACCGACATCATGCCGGTGCTCGCCTCGATGGACACGGTCGCGCCGGAGGTCCACCAGATCCTCGAGGTCGCCCAGCAGTGCCTCGAGGCCGTGGCCGGCATCCCCGGTTTCCAACTCCTGCGCCGCCGCGGGGGCGAGAACGGCAAGTCCTGATCGCGCCTTGTTCGAACTGCCTCGCAGGCGCCGCTGGGCCGGCACCGGGGTCGGCGAAAGGTCACACCTGCTCACGTTTTCCCAGACCGGGCCGCGGAGAAACCAGCGTTCGTGACCACTCGTCGAGGAGCAGGGTCTCCGAAGGCGGGGCGGCGGGCCTGAAAACGAACGATGCCCCGGGTCATCGACGAGCGATGATCCGGGGCACCCGGCCCGAGTGCGGGCCGGGAACGACGAAGGCCCTCCCGGGTGGGAGGGCCTTGGTCGGTATGGAGCCGATGACGGGAATCGAACCCGCGCTGTCTGCTTGGGAAGCAGAAGTTCTACCATTGAACTACATCGGCGGTGCCTGCTCGAGGCGGCTTTCAGACTAGCACGAGCCCTGCGTGGCGCAGGGCGCCCGGGGTCACTTCTTCCGGGCGGCCTTCCGCTTCGCGCCGGGCGTCATGGGCCGCTTGGGCTGGGCGAGGGAGGCGCGGGGGACGAACCCGAACGCCACGCCGCCGATCACGGCCACCGCGATCGCGCCGATGATCCACGGGGTGACGGAGCCGCCGCTGGTGATCCCCATCAGCACGATGAGCACGCCCACGCCGACGCACACCCACGACCACTGGGTCCAGCGCCAGATGTATTTCGAGGGCTCTTCCCTGAACTCGTCCATGCGCCCATTTCACCACGTCAGCTGCGGTCGGCGCATATCCGCGACGGCTCGAGGGGGGTCGTCGCGGTCGGGGTGGTCGCGCGATGTGGCAGGTCTCACGCCGATTCCGGGCGGATCCGGGAAGGAAGCGGCCCCACCGGACGCTGAACTGGAGGATAGTCCGTTTTGTGCGGACGGTCGCCCGGCGGACGGGCACCGCTGACAGGAGGTGCGTGATGGACGACCTGACGGACCGGCCCGTCGCGGAACGCGTGCGGACGGTGCTCGCGCGAGGCGCGTCGGGAACCGTGGGGGCGGGGATGCTGCGGCGTCCACTTCGGTCGGCGCGGGTCCGCGACGACGGCGTCGTGGTGCTCGTGGTCGACGTCGGCGGGGCGTCGCGCGAGACGGGGGACGCCGCCCGCGTCGCC
>NZ_JAALDU010000277.1 GCF_014145015.1 Dietzia sp. E1
GCCGACCGGGCGGGGGCCGAGCCGGCGGCACCGAGGGCTCGCCGGGGCCGAAGCGGCACGAGCGCCGGAGGCGGTCCCGCCGCGCGCTGGGGAGCCGGATTCGTCGGCTTACTCCTCGGCCTCGCGGTGTGGGCGCTTCTCACCTCCGGCCTCGTCACAGACGACCCGGTGATCGGAGGCATGTCCCCGGTCGAGACGTGGTCCGGATTCGGCGAGCTGCTCGACCGTGGGGTCTTGATCTCGGATGCCGCGGTCAGTCTGTACCGGCTGGTCGCGGGGCTCGCCGTAGCCGCCCTCCTCGGAGTTCCGCTCGGCCTGTGGCTCGGTCTCCGTCGACGCGCGGAGGCCGTCGCGGGCCCGCTCGTCCAGTTCCTCCGCATGATCTCGCCGCTGTCATGGGCGCCGGTCGCGATCGCCGTCTTCGGGATCGGCAACGAGCCGGTGATCTTCCTCGTCGCCGCGGCGGCGATCTGGCCGATCATGCTCTCCACCTCGTCCGGAGTCCACGCGATGGACCCGGGTTATCTCGACGTGGCCCGCACGATGGGCGCCAGCGGGTGGGAGCGACTGACGCGGGTCGTCATCCCGGCGGTGAGACCGGCCATCCTCGGCGGAATCCGGCTCGCCCTGGGCACGGCGTGGATCGTGTTGGTGCCCGCGGAGATGCTCGGTGTCCGGTCGGGGCTGGGTTATCAGATCCTCAACGCCCGCGATCAACTGGCCTACGACCAGGTCATGGCGGTGATCCTGGTCATCGGCGTGCTGGGGTTCGCGCTGGACTCGCTGTCGCGGCTCATCCTGCGGGAGCGGACCGCGCGCTGACCCGCGGGCCCCGTCGATGGCCGCAGGTGCGGGGCGGGGGTCACACCCGGCGCAACTCCGAACGCAGGTGGTGCGTGAGGGGTACGCCGACGGCGGCCATCGCGAAGGTCGTCACCATCCGGTCGCCGGCGATCTCGTATCGGCGACGGGTGGTGACGACCTCCTTGGCGGTGGCAGTGCCCACGACGCGCGAGTCGAACTCCACCACCACGGTGTCGGCCTCGGCGACGACCGTGCCCTCGCACAGTTCGGTCTGCCCGGTGGGCTGGGCGAGGACGAACTCGGCCACGCCGTCGCGGGGCGCTCGGAGGTACCCCGTCTCGGTGTGCATGGGCGAGCCGTTCGGTGCCCACGTCCGCTGTATGTAGTGGAGGAAGGGCTTCCCGACATCCGTGAACGTGAGCTCCTCGGTGTAGGTGAAGTCGTCGATCGTCGGGTACGTTCCCGCGCCGTCGCCCTTCCAGGTGCCGAGAAGTGCCGCCAGGGGCGTGAGGTTCGGGGCGAGCGTCGATGCAGGGTCCATGGCCGTGAGACTAGGCCACGGCCGGACATGCGGCGATCTCCGCGCCGGGCTGACGCCGCTCGCGGTACTCGGGGCGCCTGCTGATCACCCGTCCCAGACCGGTTCGCCGCTCTCATCGAGCCGCAGGCCCTCGCTCGGGGTGTGCTCGGTGATGGATCCGGAGTGCATCAGGTGACCCACGGGCATGTCGTGGACGGTCGCCACTACGTCCGCCACGATCCGGCGGTGACAGCGCCACCACACGGATTCCGAGCACATCACCGCCACCTGTCGTCGGCGGGCGTCCGCCACGACTCGGTCGAGGGCCTCGCGGAAGGAGGGATCGCGGGTCCAGGCGCTGTACGCCCGGAACGCCTCGACGCGCCACCAGGTGTCGGGGGAGCGGCGACGTTCGTCGGCTCTGAGGTGCCGGCGCCCGCCGAGGTCCTCTTCCCAGCGGTAGTCGATGCCGGCCTCGGCGACGATCTCGGGCACGGCACCCTTCGACGCGGCCTCGTTCGCCCGGCTGCCGGGGAAGCGCCGGATGTCCACGAGGAGCTCGACCCCGGCACCGCGCAGGAGGCGGGCGAGTGCGTCGCGGTCCAGTCGTCCGTGCCCCACGGTGAGGAGCATCAGCGATCGGTCTCCCGCCCCGCGCCCTCGGGCGCCCGCGGCTCGCCGCTGCCGGCAACGCCGTCGTTTCCGTCAGCGGATCCCCGCCGCGGGATCAGGTGCATGACCGCGACGATCACCGCGCCCACGGCGAGGCCGAAGACCAGGGCGCACGCCGTGTCGACCAGCCATCCGAGCACGGCGCCGACGCCGGCCACCGCCGCCGCGGGCTCCGCCAAGAGGTGCACGAGGTGGTACGGCGCGGTCACGCCGAGCTCGTCGAGGCCCACGAGGAGGATGTGTCCGCCGACCCACAGCATCGCGAGCATGCCGACGAACGAGATCACCTCGAGCACGGTCGGCATCGCCTTGACCAGGCCGCGGCCGAACCGCTGGACGCCGGGGGAGTCCCTACCGGCGAGGTGCAGCCCGACGTCGTCCATCTTCACGATCACCGCGACGACACCGTAGACGAGCGCGGTGATGCCCAGGCCCACCACGACGAGGATGATCGCGCGCGACCAGAACGACTCGGAGGCGACCTCGTTGAGAGCGATCACCATGATCTCGGCGCTGAGGATGAAATCGGTGGTCACCGCGCCGCGGACCATCCGCGCCTCGGCCTCGGGGCCCTTCTCCACGACGGGCGCGGCCTCCTCGTGATGACCCGAGACGCGCTCCCACACCTTCTCGGCGCCCTCGTAGCAGAGGTAGAGGCCGCCGAGCATGAGGATCGGGGTGAGGAGCCACGGGACGAACTGGCTGAGCAGGAGCGCGAAAACGATGATGATCGCCTTGTTGCCCAGCGATCCGAGCGCGATCTTCCGGATGATGGGCAGTTCGCGGGACGGATCGACGTCGCGCACGTACTGGGGCGTGACGGCGGTGTCGTCGACCACCACGCCCGCGGCCTTGACGCTGGCCCGACCCGCGGCGGCCGCGACGTCGTCGGCACTGGCGGCAGCCATGCGTGCGAGTACAGCGACGTCGTCGAGTAGGGCGGCGAGTCCACCGGCCATGGAAGACCTCATTTCTGGCGGGCGGGCGCGGCCCGGTGATCGGGTGCGGCCCCGCGGACGGGTGATCCGACCGTGCCGGATCGCGTGGCCACAGCGTATCGCCGGGGCGGCGCCCGCGCC
>NZ_JAALDU010000278.1 GCF_014145015.1 Dietzia sp. E1
CGTCCCGACGCCCGCCCTCGCCGCCTCCATCGCGTGGCCCGCGTCCTCCACCGCGGACAGGATCGTGCGCGCGTGCTCCGCCAACACGAGTCCCGCCTCCGTCAGCGCGAGACCACGACCCCGCTTCTCGAACAGTGGCGTCCCCGCCTCGCGCTCGAGCAGCGAGAGCTGCTGCGACACGGCGGAGACGGTGTACCCCAGGCCCGCGGCGACCGACGTGACGGTGCCCCGTCGCTCCAGTTCGTGGAGCAACCGCAGGCGGTGCAGGGACGGCTCCATGCCCCGAGCGTAGGAGTGCGCGCGCCGACCGTGCAGGAAAAGTGAACGGTCGGGTCCACGAAGTCTCGCTGGACCCGCCCGGGTGCGCGAACCCATGCTGGGGACACCCCCGCCGGAACCGCCGACGGACGAGGTCGCCGAGGAGGCGAGCACCATGACATCCATCGAGATCCCGGGCACGACCGGCCACACGGGAGTCGGTCCCCAGACCGTGCCCGCCGCACAGACCGTTTCCGCACCGGCCACGGCTCCGGTCACAGCTCCCGCCACGGCTCCGGCCACCGCTCCGGCCGGGTCCGCGAGCTCGCGCCGCGAGCCCTACCTGCGCCTGCACTGGGAGGACGACCAGACCGGCGCCCGCGGCTACCTCGTCGTGGACACACTCGTCGGCGGCCTGGCCACCGGCGGCACCCGCATGCGCGCCGGATGCACCCTCCGCGAGGTCGAGGACCTGGCGCGCGGCATGACCCGCAAGACCGCTGCCTTCGACCTGCCAGTCGGCGGGGCCAAGGGCGGCATCGACTTCGACCCGAAGGACCCGCGGGCCGTCGAGGTGCTCGGTCGGTTCTGCGAGGCGATGCGCCCGTTCCTCGACCGGCACTGGGTGACCGCCGAGGACCTGGGCGTGCCGCAGCACCTCATCGACGAGGTCTTCGGCCGCCTCGGCATGCGGCAGTCGTACCACGCGGCGATCGAGCGGTCCGCCGACCCCGCGGCCACGGCCGATCGGATCTTCCGCGGGCTCAACGCCGAGGTTTCGGGTGGGCTCCTGGGCGACGTGATCGGTGGCTACGGCGTCGCGCAGGCGTGTCTCGCTGCGGCGCACGTGCGCGGCTGGGACATCGAGCGCACGTCGGTCGCGATCCAGGGCGTCGGCACCATGGGCGGTGGCGCCGCCTGGTATCTGCACGAGGCCGGGATGCGGGTGGTCGCGCTCGCCGACGCCGCCGGCACACTCTACGACCCCGCCGGCCTCGACGTCCCGGCGCTGCTGGCGACCCGCGACCGCTTCGGCGAGATCGACCGCGCCGCCGTTCCCGCCCGGGTGCAGCGTCTGAACCGCGACAGCATCCTCGGCATGGACGTCGACGTCCTGGTGCCCGCGGCCGTGTCGTACGCGATCACCGCCGCGAACTGCGCGCAGGTCACGGCGCCGATCGTCGTGGAGGCCGCGAACGCCGCCACGACAGCCGACGCGGAACTCGACCTCACGGCCCGCGGGATCGCGGTGCTGCCGGACTTCGTGGTCAACGCCGGCGCGGTGGCCTGGGCGTGGTGGCTCATCCTCGGCGAGGTCGACGACCGGTCCGAGACGTCGTTCCTGCGTCTCGGGCGCGAGATGACGGCGAAGGTCGCGGACCTGCTCACCGGCTGGGACCCGAGCAACGGCCCGCTGCGGTGGGTGGCCGACGTCTCGGGCACGATCCGGACGGTGCCGCCGGTCGTCGTGCCCTGACCGCGGGCCCCGGCTCCCGGCTCCCGGCTCCCGGCTCCCGAGGCGCCCGGGCCCCGCACCCGCC
>NZ_JAALDU010000027.1 GCF_014145015.1 Dietzia sp. E1
ACGCCCAGCGCCGCTACCGCCCAGTGCCGCGTGTTCGGCGCCCAGATGACGACCCGGTCGCCCGGCTCGACCCCACGCGCGACGAGCCCCGCGGCGAACCGGCGCACCTCGTCGAGCAGCTGCGACCACGTCCACCGGGTGTCCTGGCCGGGCTGGACGTCGGCGATCGCCTCCCGCTCCGGCCACGTCTCGGCGGCCCGGCGCAGGGCGGCGGGCGTGCTCTCGACAGGAGAGGTCTCGACTGGCGTGGTCTCGACGGTGGTGGTCATCGCGGACTCCTCGGTGGGGCTGCGGGTGTGGCGCGGGCAACCCTACCAAGCAAGTGCTTGGTAAGGGTTCTCGGCACGGGCCGCGGGAGCCGGGCGCTAGTACTTCAGCGCCCCGCGGTCGATGGTGAGCTGGACGCCGGAGACCGACCGCGAGCCGTCGCCGGCGAGATAGGAGACCACCTCGGAGACCTCCTCGGGCGGCATGAAGTCGGCGAGGGTGCTCGCGCCGTCCCTCCGCGCGTTCTTCAGCGGCATGGGCGAGAAGCTGTGGAGGAACGAGGGGAACCGGCCGAAGAGCTCGCCCATCGCCTCGGGATCGATCATCGGGGTGTCGACCGAGTACGGGTGGATCGAGTTCACGCGGATGCCGTACTCGCCCACTTCGAGTGCGAGGGCGTTGGTCAGTGCCACCAGCCCCGCCTTGGAGGCCGAGTAGTGTCCGTTGCCGGGCGTGGCCTTGAGCCCCGCGGAGGAGCTGACGACGATGATCGAGCCCCCGTTGCCCGCCTCGATCATCGCCGGCACGGCCGCGCGGATCGTCCGCCACGTCCCGCTGAGGTTGATTCCGATCACCGTGTCCCAGTCGTCCTCCGGCATCTCCCACAGCCGGCCCCAGCTGAGCACGGCCGCGTTCGCGACCAGGATGTCCAGCCGCCCGAAGGTGTCGATCGTGCGGGAGACCAGGTCCTGGAGCGCGGTGAGGTCCCGGATGTCGAGGACCGCAGAGATCGCACGGCGGCCGGTCTCCTCGACCAGGCGGACCGTCTCGGCCAGGTCGTCCGGCGTGGGAGCGGGGTACGTGGCGGCGTCGGAGACCGGCGCGCAGACATCGGAGACGACGACGTCGGCGCCCTCCGAGGCGAGCCGGACGGCATGGGCCCTGCCCTGGGCCCGGGCGGCCCCCGTGATGAACGCGACTCTGCCGGCGAGGGGAGTGGAGGAGCTCATGGCGATATCCAACTCCACGTCGTCCCGGAGGGAGGGCGGTTCCGGCGAACCAAGCAAGTGCTTGGTAGTGTGGGCGGCATGACCGAGAGCACGGCACCCGAGAAGCGCCCGCCCGCGTCGGAGATGACCGACGACGAGTTCGCCGCGGAGTTCCGCGACTGGCTGGACGCCAACCTCGTGGGCGAGTTCGCCCAGATCAAGGGCGTCGGCGGGCCGGGGAGCGAACACGAGTTCTTCCCCGAGCGCCTGGCGTGGGAACGGCACATGGCGGCCGCCGGCTGGACGTGCGTCGGCTGGCCCGTCGAGCACGGCGGACGCGGCGCGTCGCTGAGCCAGCAGGTGCGCTTCCACGAGGAGTACGCCAAGGCCGACGCCCCCGCGCGCGTGTCCCACCTCGGCGAGACCCTGCTGGGCCCCACGCTCATCGCCCACGGCACGCAGGAGCAGAAGGACCGCTTCCTGCCGCGGATCATCGACGTCACCGAACTGTGGGCGCAGGGCTATTCGGAGCCGGGCGCCGGATCCGACCTGGCCAACGTCGCCACCACCGCCCGGCTGGGCGAGGACGGCAAGTGGCACCTGCACGGTCAGAAAGTGTGGACTTCGCTCGCCCACCTGAGCCAGTGGGCGTTCGTCGTGGCCCGTACCGAGGAGGGGACGAGCCGCCACAAGGGCCTGAGCTTCCTGCTCGTCCCGCTCGACCAGCCCGGCGTGGAGATCCGGCCGATCCAGCAGCTCACCGGCACCTCCGAGTTCAACGAGGTCTTCTTCGACGACGCCGTCACCGACGCGGAGATGATCGTGGGGGAGCGCGGCGAGGGCTGGAAGGTGGCCATGACCCTGCTCGAGTTCGAGCGTGGCGTGTCCACGCTCGGCCAGCAGGTCGGCTTCGCCCGCGAACTCGGGCAGATCACCGCCATGGCGCGCGCCAACGGCAGCGCCGAGGTGCCCGCCGTGCGCGAGCGCATCACCCGCGCGTGGATCGGCCTCAAGGTGATCCGCGCCCACGCGCTGCGCACGCTCGCCGAGCGCGACTCCTCCGGCGGCAACGCCTCCGCGGCCAAGCTGCTCTGGGCCAACTGGCACCGCGACCTCGGAGAACTCGCGATGGAGGTCCAGGGCGCCGAGTCGCTCACCGGGCCCACCCATACCTCCGAGGGCGCCCCCAACGACCTCCGCGACCCGGAGAACCTCGAGCTCGCCCAGTGGCAGCGGCTCTTCCTGTTCACCCGCTCCGACACCATCTACGGCGGATCCAACGAGATCCAGCGCAACATCATCTCCGAGCGCGTGCTCGGACTACCCCGAGAGGCCAGGCCGTCATGACCCAGCACAAGTCCCCCCTCGCAGCGGTCCCCGAGGAGACCCCGGGCCACGGGCTGCTCAAGGGCAAGAAGGTCATCGTGACGGCCGCCGCCGGCACCGGCATCGGCTTCTCCGCGGCCCGTCGAGCCGCGCTCGAGGGCGCCGACGTCCTGGTCTCCGACTTCCACGAGCGGCGCATGAACGAGGCCCGCGACGCGCTCGCCGCGGAGTTCCCCGAGCAGCAGTTCGAGGCGATCACCTGCAACGTGCAGTCCACCTCCGATGTCGACGCGCTGATCTCCGGCGCCGCCGAGAAGCTCGGCCGCATCGACGTGCTCATCAACAACGCCGGGCTCGGCGGCGAGACCGAGCTGGTCGACATGACCGACGAGGATTGGGACCGCGTCCTCGACATCACGCTCAACGGCACATTCCGCGCCACCCGCGCCGCGCTGCGCTACTTCCGCGACGCCCCGCACAACGGTGTGATCGTCAACAACGCCTCCGTCCTGGGCTGGCGCGCCCAGCGCGCCCAGGCCCACTACGCCGCCGCAAAGGCCGGCGTCATGGCACTGACCCGGTGCTCGGCCATCGAGGGAGCGGACTTCGGCGTACGTATCAACGCGATCGCCCCGTCCATCGCGCGCCACAAGTTCCTCGAGAAGTCCGCCTCGGCCGAGCTGCTCGACGAACTCGCCGCCAAGGAGGCCTTCGGCCGCGCGGCAGACGTGTGGGAGGTCGCCGCCACCATCGCGATGCTCGCCAGCGACTACACCACCTACCTCACCGGTGAGGTCATCTCCATCTCCTCGCAGCGCGCGTGACGGCCCGGTAGTCGACGTTGTTCCGGACAGCGGAACCGGCCGGGTTAAGCTGAGCGCCTCCAGCGTCGACTACCAGAGGAGATGAAGAATGCCTGACGTCAGTGGGTCACTCGCAGGTGCCGCCCAGACCCTATGGGGATCCGTGGACGGCATCGTGCCGGCCGGGTTCCTCGGGGATGCGATCGGCGGCGTGCTCAAGTTGCCCGCCGCCCTGCTCTACGGGCTCGCCAACCTGTTCTGGGGCTTCGGCTCCACCGCCCCCGCCACCCCCTTCTGACCTGACGGAGATCCCCCATGCTCAGCGGCCCCCTGCACCAGCTCCACACGACGATCGACGGATCGGTCGACGGCCTCACCGTCAGCCTGCCGGCCGGCCCGATCGGCAACCTCGTCGCCGGCGTGCTCAACATCCCCGGCGTGATCGTCGCGACCATCGAGTTCATCGTCCTCGGCTTCGGCTCCTGACCGCGGCGTTGCCACGCGCGCTCGTAGCGGGCCCCGGGGCGACCACCCCGGGGCCCGGCCGTATACGGGGCGTACGCCAACCTAGCAAGTGCTTGGTTGGTATCGTGGTGGCATGACCAGCACGACCAGACGTGAGGAGCTCCTGTCCATCGCGGCAGGGCTCTTCGCCGAACGCGGCCTGCGCGCGACCACCGTCCGCGACATCGCCGACGCGGCGGGCATCCTCTCGGGGAGTCTGTACCACCATTTCGCCTCCAAGGAGGCGATCGTCGACGAGATCCTGCGGGGCTTCCTCGACGCGCTCTTCGGCGAATACCGCACGATCGTCGACTCCGGGCTCGAGCCCCGCGCGACGCTGGAAGCGCTGGTCCGCGCGTCGTTCGAGGCCATCCACCGCGACCGCGACGAGGTGGCCATCTACCAGGACGAGCTCAAGCACCTCCGGGGCAACCCGCGATTCGACTACCTTCGCGAGCGCAACACCGAGTTCCGCGAGATGTGGACCGACGTGCTGAGGCGGGGCATGAAGTCCGGCGACTTCCGCGGCGACCTCGACGTGCGCCTGACCTACCGATTCCTCCGCGACACCGTGTGGGTCGCCGTCCGCTGGTACCGGCCGGACGACGACAACGACCACGCGGCGATCGCCGACCAGTACCTCAACATCGTGCTCGACGGCCTCACCGTCGGCTGACCTTTCTCACCCACCCCGAGGAGACCCATGACCAGCGTGACCGGCCGCGAGGCCTATGTGATCGACGCCGTCCGCACCCCCGTCGGCAAGCGCGGCGGAAGCCTGTCCGGGCAGCACCCGGCGGACCTCGGTGCCCATGTGATCAAGGCCGTCGTCGAGCGCACCGGAATCGATCCGGAGGTCGTCGACGACGTCATCTTCGGCTGCGTCGACACCATCGGCCCCCAGGCGGGCAACATCGCCCGCTCCGCGTGGCTCGCCGCCGGGATGCCGCTCGGCGTGCCGGGTACGACCGTCGACCGCCAGTGCGGCTCGAGCCAGCAGGCCATCCACTTCGGTGCCCAGGCCATCTGGTCCGGCACCCAGGATGTAATCCTGTTCGGCGGCGTGCAGAACATGAGCGCCCTGCCCATCTCCTCGGCGATGCTCGCCGGCCGCGAGTACGGCTTCGACGATCCCTTCACCGGCTCGACCGGCTGGGTCGAGCGGTTCGGCTCCCAGGAGATCTCCCAGTTCAACGGTGCGCAGATGATGGCCGACAAGTGGGACATCTCGCGCGAGGAGATGGAGAAGTGGGCCCTCCAGTCGCACGAGCGCGCCCGCGCCGCGATCGCCGCCGGCCGCTTCGCGAACGAGTACGTGCCGATGGCCGGCCTCGAGGCCGACGAGACCACCCGTGAGACCACCCTCGAGAAGATGGCCTCCCTGCCGGTGCTGGCCGAGGGCGGTTCTCTCACGGCCGCCGTCGCCTCCCAGATCTGTGACGGTGCCTCGGCCGGCCTGCTGGCATCCGCCGAGGCCGTCGAGAAGTACGGGCTCAAGCCCCGCGCCCGCATCCACCACCTCACCGTGCGCGGCGACGACCCGGTGATGATGCTCTCCGCGCCGATCCCCGCCACCAAGTGGGCGCTGGAGAAGACCGGCCTGTCGATCGACGACATCGACGTCGTGGAGATCAACGAGGCGTTCGCCCCCGTCGTCCTCGCCTGGATCAAGGAGACGGGCGCCGATCCGGCCCGGGTCAACCCCAACGGCGGCGGCATCGCCCTGGGCCACCCGCTCGGTGCCACGGGTGCCAAGCTGTTCGCCACCCTGCTCAACGAGCTCGAGCGCACCGGCGGCCGCTACGGCCTCCAGACCATGTGCGAGGGCGGCGGCACCGCCAACGTCACGATCATCGAGCGTCTGGACGCCTGAGCGCCCCGCTGACGCAGAGAGAAGGGCCCCGCACCAGCCGGTGCGGGGCCCTTCTCTCTGCGGCGGTCAGGCCGGGCAGGTGGTCCGTCAGGAGCCGAGGCCGTTGAGGGAGCCGGTGGTGCCGCCGCCCTGGACGGGCGCGGGCGTGACTCCGGTGCTGCCGCCGGCGCTGCCGACGAACGCGTCGACCGGATTGCCGACGACGGCGGGGAACAGGTGCGGCTCGGCCGGGCCGCTGTTGCTCATACAGACCACGGCGAGCGCGTAGACGTTGGACGGTACGTTCTCGGCGACCAGGCGACCTGGCTGTCCGGGCAGCGTCATGGGGAGGGTGAAGATCCCGGGCAGGCCCGGGCCGCGCAACGCGACCACGTCACCGCGGTTGCCGAGCGTCCGGATGATCGCCATGAGATCGCCGCCCCCGGCGATGGCCGCGCCGGCCACGTCCGCACCCGCGGCGGGCGGGACGAGCATGCCGAGGCACGTCTGACCCTCCAGCGGCTGCGTGATGTCCACGACGACCTGGTTACCGAACACGTGCGGAACCGGGACCGCGGCGCTCGCGGCGCCGGCACCGGCGACCGTAAGTCCGGCGGCCATGCCGACGGCGGCGAATCCTGCGGCGAGCTTTTTGGCGAGGGACATGGGCACTCCTGCGTGAGGTAAGGGATGGTCGGTGGTGCTCATCACACCTGTCGCTCAGGTGGCGCTCAGTGTTACACGGGCGCGGGCCGTCCGCCCTGTGAACGACGATGTCCGGCCGGGGAGGACCCGGCCGGACATCGCGGGGCGCTGCTCAGCGCGCCTGAGGTCAGTTCTCGGTCTCGCCCTGTGCAGAAGAGAGGGTGCCCAGGTCGAGTGCGCCCTCGGTGTCTCCGCCGCCGAGGACGGAAGAGAGGGTGTCGAGGCCGGCTCCCTCTCCGGAGCTCATAGCGCTCAGGCTGCCGGTGATGACCTCGATCGGATCTCCGATGACCACGCCCTTGATCGTCGGGTCAGACGGGGCAGAGCCACAGACAGAGATCAGTGCGTACGCGCCCGACGGGACCTCGGACGCCGACACGGTGACCGACGGGGTGGCTGCGCTTAGGCTCGCCGCCGGGCTGTCAATCACGATCCCGTCGGTGTATAAAACCTCGACGCCGTCCCTGTTCACGAGGCTCGCGAAAATGTTGGCGAGGTTGCCCTCGGCGAAGGCGCCTGCGAGCTCAGCCGCAGCCTGCGGCTCCACGAGCGCGGCACCGCAAATATCGCCGAGCGGCGCGGCCGTGCTCAACGTCCAGTTGAAGGTCACGGAGACGGTGTTGCCGTCGACCTCGTGAGTGGAGGTCGTGGCGGCCGACGCCGCGCCGGCACCGGCGACGGTCAGGGCGGCGGTGGCGCCGAGCACGGCGGCCGCGCGGATAGCGGTACGGGCAGAAGTCATGGGGGTTCCTCCGAGGGGGATGGGAGCGGGCCCGCACGTGCGGGGTCAGCTCTTAGGTTATCCCAAGGAATCCCTCATGTTAAGGGTCCGCCCCAAAATGCCGGACGCACCCGCCGGCCGATGTGGCCGAGCGGGTGCGTCGTGGGCGTGACGAGTGGGTCGTCAGCCCAGGGCACGGAGCGCGGCGAGACGCTCGTGCGCCTGCGTCATGATCCGCTGAATCAGTTCGTCGCAGCTCGGCAGGTCGTCGATCATGCCGACGACCTGCCCGGACGCGAGCACGCCCGCGTCGGTGTTGCCCTCGACCAGTCCGGCCTTGAGCAGCATGGGCGTGTTGGCGGCCATGACGATCTGCTGCCAGGTGCGGTCGGAGGCCTTCTTCATGTTGAGGCCGTCCTTGGCGAGCTGCTGCCACTTCATGCCCGTCATGGACTTGAACTTATTCGCGTTCTGCACCGCCGCGGTCAGCCCCTTGAGGGGGCTGCCCGACTCGAGCGCGTTGACCAGGCCCGTCCGCAGCACGCGGTGGGGCATGCCGTCGACGCGGGTGGAGACGACGGTGTCCTGCAGGCCCCGCTCGAGGTACTGCTTCTTCACCGCGTCCGGCACCTGCGAGTCGCTGGTGAGAAGGAACCGCGTGCCCATCGCGACGCCCGCGGCGCCGTAGGACAGCGCCGCGACCAGGCCGCGGCCGTCGAAGAACCCGCCGCCGGCCACGACGGGGATCGAGGTGTTCCCCGCGCCGCCGAGCGCGTCGATCACGCTGGGGAGCAGGAGGGTGGTGGCGACATGTCCGGTGTGTCCGCCGCCCTCACCGCCCTGGACGATGACCGCGTCGGCGCCCCAGGAGGCGACCTTGACGGCGTGCTTCGCGGCACCGATTGAGGGGACGACGACGAGGCCGTTCTCCTTCAGTCGGGCGATCAGCTCCGGCTTGGGCGCGAGGGCGAACGACGCGACCTTCACCCCGTGGCGAATCATCAGCTCGCACCGCTCGGCGGCGTCCTCGGCATCCGCTCGGAGATTGACACCGAAGGGCTTGCTCGTGAGCTTCTTCGTCCGCACGATGGCGTCCTCGAGCTCGGAGTAGGTCATCGTGGCCGAGGCGATGATGCCCAGACCGCCGGCGTTGGCGGTCGCGGCGGTCAGCTCGGGTCCGGAGACCCAGCCCATGCCCGTCTGGACGATGGGGTATTCGACGCCGACGAGCTCGGTGAACGCGGTCGTGATGGTGGGAGCGCTCACGCGGCCGGCACCTCACGGTCGCGGAACCCGCGGGGGTCCAGCACCTCACGGATGATGCGCAGCTCCTCGGCGGAGGGGTCGCGGGTGACCGCGGCGTCGGCGAGGCCCTCGATCTCGAAGCCGGTGTTCTCGGCGACCTCGTCGGCGGTCACGCCCGGGTGCAGGCTCAGCGCCCGCATGCTGTGGTCGGTACCGCCGAAGTCGAACACGCCGAGGTTGGAGACCACCCGGTGGAGGTGGTGGTAGCGGAACGCCGGATCACCCTCGGTGTAGCGGTCGTAGCCGATGCCGCAGACTACGTCGACCTTCTCGGTGAACACGCGCGAGGAGTGCTTGCCGACCCAGTAGCTGGTGGCGTGGTTGATCGTGTTGCCGGGGGCTCCGCGCAGACCGAACATCTGGCGGGTCGGCTTCTGCACGTCGTCGCCGAACGCGGAGAGGTTCTGGTTGCCGAACCGGTCGATCTGGTTGGCGCCCATCACCACATGGCGGGTGCCGGCCTGCAGGACGTCGAAGACGCGGGGGAACGGGATGTAGCCCTCGAAGTCGATGGTCTTGCCCAACGGCGGCGTCTGACCGAGGAAGCGGTACTCGCCATCGGTGATGAGCAGGTCGGGCTCGGTGGTGAGCCGGGCCAGACGCGCGCCGATGGTGGCCATCGGGGTCATGGGGGAGGCGAAGATCTCGCCGGCGCCGGCGAAGATCTCCGCGCACGCGACAGCGCAGTACTCGGCCCTGGTGGCGGACTGGGTGGTGACGTCGGACATCACTTGGCTCCCTTCTCGGCGGCCTTCTCGGCAGCGGCCTTCTCTGCGAACGCGGTGACGGCCTTCTGGTAGTCCTCCTCGGACCCGGACAGGAACTCGTCGACGAACGCCTTCCACGAGTTCTCGTCCTTCGCGGAGGCGGCGTAGTGCTTCTGGAACGCCTCGTCGCGTCCGTAGCCACCGGCGAAGGTGAAGTGGGCCCCGTTCGGCGCCTCGGAGACGGCGTCGACGAACATGCGGCTGATCAGCATGCGCTGCGGCCCGACCTCGTTCATCAGCGCGTCGGCGGAGTCCACGATCTCGTCGGTCTCGAGCAGGACGGTGTCGGCGGCCATGGCGTAGAGGTCGTCGAAGTAGCCGTCCGCGCCGGTGAATGCGGCGTTGCCGTGCTTGTCGGCCTTGTCGAAGTGGATCAGGGCCGCGTCCATGCGCAGGGCCGGCATCGCGACCAGCGTCTCGGTCTTGCCGTCCACCGGGTAGGGCGAGTCGACGGTCTTGAGCTCGTCGCCCCAGAAGCGGACGACGTCGGAACCGAGGCCGGCGCGGGTGGGCAGGAACGGTAGGCGCTGGGCGGCGGCGGTGAGGCCGGCGCGCACCATGCCCTCGTCCATCTCACGGGCGACGATCGAGCCCTCGGTGCGACGACGCGCGAACCACGGGTCGTAGAAGGGTGCGGAGTCCAGGGTCACGAAGCCGTAATAGGCCTTCGAGACCTTGCCGGCCGAGCACAGCAGGCCGAGGTCCGGGCCGCCATAGGTCACCACGGTGAGGTCGGTGAGATCCTCACGCCGCAGGATCGCGCGGACGAGTGCCATCGGCTTACGCCGCGAGCCCCATCCACCGATTCCGATGGTCATGCCGCTCTCGAGGCGCGACACGGCCTCGTCGAGACTGGTGCGCTTGTCGCGCGGGGTGGGGGTCGTCGTCACTTGTTCTCGCCCGTCCTCTCGGATCGCTTATCCAGGTTCTTGCCGGTCTTGACGAACTCGTCACGGTGCTCGTCGGCCACGCCGGCGAGATTGAGTTCGAACGTGAAGCCCTGCTCCATGCGGTAGGAGGACTTCACGTCGACCGGATCGATGTGGTTGATGGCTTCCTTGGCCGCCCGGATCACCCGGGTGTCCTTGGCGGCGATGGCCTCCGCCAGGTCGCGCGCGGCGGCGTCGAGCTGGTCGCGCGGCACGACGTCGTAGACCGTGCCCCACGAGTGCAGCTGCTGCGCGGTGACGTTGCGGGAGGTGTAGTACAGGGTGCGCAGCATGTGCGGGGGGACCATGCGCGACAGGTGGGTGGCGGCGCCGAGCGCTCCGCGGTCCACCTCCGGCAGGCCGAACACGGCGTCGTCGGAGGCGACGATGCAGTCCGCGTTGCCGACCAGACCGATCCCGCCGCCGACGCAGAAGCCGTTGACCGCGGCGATCACGGGGACCGCGCACTCGTAGACCGCGTTGAAGGCGACGTAGCAGCCGCGGTTGGCGGCGAGCAGGTGGTCGAAGCCCTCGAAGTCCTGCATCTCCTTGATGTCTACGCCGGCGTTGAACCCGCGGCCCTCGGCCCGCAGGATCACGACGTGGACCTCGGGGTCGCGGCCCGCGGCGAGGATCTGCTCGCCGAGTTCGAACCATCCCGCTGACGGAATGGCGTTGACAGGGGGGTAGTCGACCGTGACGGTGGCTATCCCGTCCGCACCCTTGTCGACGTTGATGCCCATGGAGCTCCCTTCGCACGCCACCGCCGTCCTCGACTGCACGGTGACTAACCAAACGCTTGCTTGGTAGGCTAGCACGCATGACGAACATCGATCTGGGTCTGGCGGGGAAGGTCGTCCTCGTCACGGGCGGCGTACGCGGCGTGGGTGCCGGCATCAGCACTGTCTTCAGAGAGGCCGGGGCCGTCGTCATCACGTGCGCGCGCCGTCCCGCCGACGAGGACTCGGATGTCGCCGACCTCGAGTTCCACTCGGTCGATCTCCGCGACGCCGACGCGGTCCGCGCCCTGGTCGACGACATCGTCGAACGCCACGGCCGCCTCGACGTGGTCGTCAACAACGCCGGCGGAGCCCCGTTCGCCCTCGCCGCCGACGCGAGCGCCAACTTCCACTCGAAGATCGTGGCGCTGAACCTCTTGTCCGCGCTGACCGTGTCGCAGGAGGCGAACCGCGTGATGCAGCCGACCGGCGGGGCGATCATCAACATCTCGTCCGTCTCGGGCCACCGCCCGTCCCCGGGCACGGCCTCGTACGGCGCCGCGAAGGCGGGCATCGACTCGCTCACGCAGTCCCTCGCCGTGGAGTGGGCGCCCGCGGTCCGCATCAACTCGGTGGTGGTGGGCCCGGTCAAGACGGAGCTGGCCGAGATGCACTACGGCGACGCTGACGGCGTCGCCGCGGTCGACGCGACCATCCCGATGGGGCGGATGGCCGAGCCGCGGGATGTCGGCCAGGCCGCGGCGTTCCTCGCGTCGCCGCTCGCCGCCTACATCACCGGCGCCGAGTTGCTGGTCCACGGCGGCGGCGAGAAGCCGGCGTTCCTCTCGGCGTCCACCGCCGACAACAAGCACTGATCACTCACGAACAAGGAGATAGTCATGGGAATCTGCGACGGACGCGTCGTCATCGTCACCGGCGCCGGCCGCGGTATCGGCCGTGAGCACGCGCTCGCCTTCGCGGCGGAAGGAGCCAAGGTCGTGGTCAACGACCTCGGCGCGGGCCTGGACGGATCGAACGTCGGCGAGTCCCCGGCCGAGCAGGTCGTGGCGGAGATCAAGGCCGCCGGCGGCGACGCCGTCGTCAACGGCAACGACATCTCCTCGTGGGAGGGTGCTCGCGACCTCGTCCAGCAGGCGATCGACACCTTCGGTGGCCTTGATGTACTGGTCAACAATGCCGGCTTCCTGCGCGACAAGATGCTGGTCGGCATGAGCGAGAGCGACTGGGACGACGTCATCAACGTCCACCTCAAGGGCCACTACGCGCCGCTGCGTCACGCCGCCGAGTACTGGCGGGCGGAGTCCAAGGCCGGCCGTACGCGCCAGGCGCGGGTCATCAACACGTCGTCCGGCGCCGGCCTGTTCGGCTCGGTCGGCCAGGGCAACTACGCGACCGCCAAGGCCGGCATCGCGTTGCTGACCATCCAGACCGCCGCCGAGATGAAGGGGTACGGCGTCACCGCCAACGCGATCGCCCCGTCCGCCCGGACCCGGATGACGACGTCGGCCGGGGAGGCGATGGCCGCGCAGATGGCCGCCCCCGAGGACGGGTCGTTCGACGCGATGGACCCGGCCAACGTCTCGCCGCTGGTCGTGTGGCTCGGCTCGGAGGAGTCGGCCGAGGTCTCGGGCCGTGTGTTCGAGGTCGAGGGTGGCAAGGTCACCGTCTGCGACGGTTGGCAGCGCGCGGCGTCCGAGGACAAGGGCGCGAAGTGGGATCCGGCGGAGCTCGGCGCGGTGGTTCCGC